>NZ_CDRTCT010000022.1:0-99316 GCF_977054455.1 Parabacteroides sp.
GTTAAATTGTTTCTTATACCTTTTGCTCAGAATCTCGTGATTTATCGTAGTCCGTACTGACGGTATGTTTCGTATTTCTACGTCTCTTGTACTACTTGTTGATATGTAAATCTTTCAAAGAACTTTTCGCTTTCGTTTAGCGAACGTGGGTGCAAAGATAATAACTTTTTATTTCAACCTCCAAATTTTCTCGGAACTTTTTTCAAAAGTTTTTTGTTTCATCATTTAACCACCTGCGTTCTCTCTCGAATGCGGATGCAAAAGTAGTGCTTTACAACATACGCACCAAACATTTTTGCAACTATTTTTTCTCCCGTTTGTAACCTTTTTACGTTAACTTCTGAACCACTGACTATTACAATAGAAACTTTTTTTCATCTTTATCCACATCTCTATTTTCAGGCTTTACACACGGCGTTTAATGCGTATTATAATGTACAAGAAAAACAGCCTACAGGCAAAAGAGATACTATACTTTTGAGTATCTCAAATCATAGGTATGAATTGGGGAACTCATTACTATGATGTATCTTTGTCACCATATCAATTATTCACCTAAAAAACTTAATTCAAGAATGGAATCAGTAATGGAAAGAACGACAGCCACCGGCTTTTTGGCCACTTGTGCCATATCGTTGGCCCTATTTTCTTCGTGCACCGGCGTAGAACCCAATACGCTTACGCCCGAAGAAATCGCAGACGGCTGGCAACTCCTCTTCGACGGAAACACATTGAACGGTTGGAAAGACTACAACGGAACCACCCTGACGCAACCCTGGCACGTGGTCGACGGATGCATCCAGGCTAAAGGAGACGGCAGCGATGCGAGTGGTTATATCGTAACCGACAAACAGTATGAGAACTTCGAATTATCCTGGGACTGGAAATTATCCAAAGGAGGTAACAGCGGTATGCTATACCACGTAGTCGAACGTCCTCAGTTTGCCGTTCCTTATGTCACAGGCCCGGAATACCAGTTAATAGACGAACCGAACTTCCCGGAACCGCTGGAAGAATGGCAAAAGTTAGGCGTGGATTATGCTATGCATCTTCCCGACAAGTCGAAAATGAAAGTAAACCCGCAAGGGAAATGGAACAATTCAAAGATTGTATTCGACAACGGGCACGTAGAACATTGGCTGAACGGAGTCAAAATTCTGGAATTCGAAGCATGGACAGACGACTGGCATGCCAAAAAGAACAGCGGCAAATGGGCGAATGCTCCGGAATACGGTTTGGCAAAAAAAGGTGTCCTTTGTCTGCAAGACCACGGATATCCTGCTTCTTTCCGTAATATCAAGATTAAAGAACTACCCCGCAAAACACGAGAAGTGACCTTATTCAACGGAACAGACCTGAAAGGCTGGGAAGCTTACGGCACAGAGAAATGGTACGTTAAGGACGGCATGCTGATCTGCGAAAGCGGCCCTGATAAAAAATACGGCTATCTGGCTACACGCGATTATTATGACGATTTCGACCTGACGGTAGAATTCAAACAAGAAGCCGACGGAAACTCCGGCGTATTTATCCGTTCTTTTATAGAAGAAGATGTAAAAGTAAACGGCTGGCAGGTAGAAGTAGCTCCCAAGGGCCATGACACAGGCGGCATCTACGAATCATACGGACGCGGCTGGCTGATCCAAATCCCGGATGAAAAAGAAAATATCCTGAAAGAAGGCGACTGGAACACCATGCGTATCAAAGTACAAGGAGACAATGTCCAGACTTGGTTGAACGGTCAAGAGATGGTCAATATCAACGACGAAAAGATCGGAGCCGGACAGGGACGCATTGCTCTGCAAATTCATGATGGAGGCGGTATCAAGGTTCTCTGGAGAAACCTGAAAGTAAAAACATTATAACTACTTTCCCATAAAAAACAACTCCCGTCCCAAACAAGATGAGACGGGAGTCGTTTTTTCATCCCTTGCGACCATGTCCTTTACGAGGAGACTGGGAACGTTGCTTTTCGAGATATTGTTTATACTGATCTTCCGTCAATATCTTTTTCATCTCCGCATCCCGCTCATTCCGCATGGTGATCATCTTTTCGCGCATCTTCCGGCGATCCGAATCAGCCTGTTTTCTTTCCGCTTTCATCTTATCTCTGAACTCAGCTTCTACTTTGCGGAAATCTGCCGCCTGTTTCTCATTCAATTTCAGATCGGCAATCATCTTTTCACAACGTTGTGCCGGATCACCTCCTTTTTTTGCACTTCGTTTGCCACCCTGGGCAAAAACTGAAACCGAACTGATCAAGAGAACCAAACACAATCCTATTACCTTCTTCATAAACTAATTACCTGTTATTAATATTAAACTTATTTGTTTTTGAAGCGCTTCTGGATAATAGACTTGGAGACGGACGAAAGGTTTAACCCGGATCGATGTTATTTTATTATTTAACAATGATTTACTATTGAACCGGCCCACAGGTAATTCCTTCTGCATTCCATTTTTGCAGGAAGAAATCCAACTTGTTCAGGAAACGTTGATAGTCCTTGTTCGAAGCATCTGTCCACCCTGTTTCCGCATAAGCGGCCAGGCGGGGGTAGACTTTCAGGTTCATGCTCTCGACTGTCGGAATAAATTCTCCCCACATCTGGCATCCCAATCCCAACACTTTACTTTTCTGATCATCCGTCAGGCCTTCCGGTACAGGATTGAACGAATAAGCTTTTTCCATAGGAATCGACTCGTATGAATAATCCAGATAGGTATATTCATGATAAGAATTCACGACATCATATCCTTTTTCTATTGTTTTCCTAACAAGAGCCGTGTCTCCTTTCCAGAAATGGACAACCGTGCCGGAAGCCAACTCTTGTTTTACACCTTCCGTATCGGCATCCGATTGATATTCATGCAATTTATCTCCGGTAATTTCATTCCATCCCATCATTCTCTTGCCTTTTGCTGCCAACATATTGGATATCTCATTCGTAAAATAGACCTGGAGCTCAGCCGGAGTCTTCAGGTTATGTTTGGCCATATAAGCACGGATCACAGGGGAGTTTTTCCATTGGTCGTACTTCACTTCATCGCCTCCGATATGGAACACGGCTCCGGGGAAGATCGCAATCACCTCATCCGTCACATTGTCCAAAAATTGCATTACTTTAGGATCGGCCACATTAAAAACTTCATAATGCACGCCGAATTTACCCGGCACTTTGATCTGCTTCCCGCTTGTACCGAGCCAAGGATAAGAAGCGATTGCCGCACTGGCATGTCCCGGCATACTTACCTCCGGCACTATCGTGATGTGACGTTTAGCCGCATACTCCACAATCTCTTTTAAATCTTCCTGCGTATAAAAACCGCCATGACGTTTACCGTCATATACGTCACTCCCAAAATGATTAATCTCGGAAGAGTCCCTGAAAGCTCCTATTTCCGTGAGTTTCGGATATTTCTTTATCTCGATACGCCATCCCTGATCATTCGTCAGATGCCAATGGAAAACATTCATTTTCAGGTCTGCCATGTCATCCAGCAATTGCTTCACCACCTCTTTGCCTTTGAAATAACGTCCTTCATCCAACATAAAGGCACGCCAGGAAAAAGCAGGATAATCCGTAACGGTCGCTTTCTGTACCATCAACTTGCCGTCTTTTTCCTTGATCACCTGCCGTAAAGTCTGGACACCATTCAGAATACCGGCCGGTGAATTGGCTTTTATCATGATCTTTCCGGATATAGCGTCCAACACGTAGCCTTCCTTTTTATCCGGCAAAACCGCGGGGTCCAACTGTAAGGTTATATCTGCCTTTCCACCACCTTCTTTCAATACGGCTTCGACTGAAAAGTCGGAAGACAAATAGGATTGAAGAAGTTGCGCTTCATTCGCCAGTTCTGAAGGATAAGCGACAACCGGCTGACTTTTCAAATTGACAAACCCGGAAGTGTAGGCGATTTCCGCCGGTTGGGGAATCACGGCATATTCTTCTACCGGAGGTTCCTGACAAGAACAAAGAAATGCCAAACAAAGGGAAATAAGAATACTTGACTTCATAGATATCTGAATTTAAGTTAGCTCAATATGATAACTGTATCACACTGAACTACAAAATTAATCTTTTTATCCGAGCAGGCAACCGTACCAAAATTTTCCAAAGTTGTGACTTCTGAATAAAGTTTTCTGCAAATCATCTATCACTCTATCACTATGAAGATTGTGTCCATTGATATTCAAGCGTCAGAAGCAGTGATACATGACGTTTTTCTCTATCACTACAGTATCACTCCTCTATCACTCCTGAAATACACTATTTTTATCATAGAATTAAAATCATCTCTTTTTTCAGCAAAAACAAGCAGATAATTTCGCAAACACCCCCATGTTACCATCTTTTACACCCGGATCAAGAGAGCCGGTACACCCGGGTGTATCGGATAGCTACACGGGGATGTCGGTGGAATTATCTGCTTACTTTTATGAAAAAAAGAATAGTCCATTGCAGCTTTATGCCGAAATGGGCTATAAAACAACCTTAAAGTCGGATCAAAAAACTACTTTTCCAAATTCATTTTCCGAATAAGCGCTTCCAGAAAATAATAATCAGCATAAACGATCGGTACATCTATCTCTGTTCCTGCCGGTTTGTGGCCGGTACTTGAACGCAATAAAAAACCATGCATCCGATTCAAGGGAACCCTATAGGATTCCGTCAGATTTTCCAAAATGGTATCAGCCCATTTTTTATATTGTCCACCCTTATCCGAATAAGCCGACAATTCATATAAAGCAGATGCGGTTATCGTAGCAGCCGACACATCCCGGGGAGAGGCTGGGATCTCCGGGTCATTATAATCCCAATAAGGGATCAGATCCGACGGAAGATTGGGATGATGAAAGATAAAAGAAGCGATTTGTTCCGCCTGATTCAAATATCTCCTGTCTCCAGTCTCCCGATAACACATCGTATAGCCATATAAACCCCATGCCTGTCCACGCGCCCAAGCAGACTCATGAGCATATCCCTGATGGGTATGTTTGTTTCGGACATTACCGGTTATCGTATCGTAATCAATCACATGATAAGAACTATAATCTTTCCTGAAATGATTCTTCATCGTATTATCGGCATGAGTCACCGCAATTTTGTAGAATGTAGAATCACCCGATGCTCTGGTTGCCCAAAACAAAAATTCAAGGTTCATCATATTATCTATAATAACCGGATATTGCCATTTGTCTCCATTATGGTCCCAAGAACGAATACAACCGACCGCCGGGTTAAAACGAGAGGCCAAAGAGTTCGCCCCCTCCAGCAATACCTGTTTATATTTATCCGATTGCCCCATACGGTATCCGTTGCCATAACTGCAATAGAGCATAAAGCCCAAATCATGAGTGCCCCTGTATGATTTTAAAGGCTCCAACAATTCAGTTTGAAACTCCGCCTTTTTTTTCCAGAAATCATCTTTTGTATATTCATACATATACCAAAGTTCACCGGGGAAAAAGCCACTACACCAGTCCCTGGCACGAACCAATCGCAGGGAGCCGTCAGACTGGATATTACGTGGAGATGGCAGTTCTTCCGGCGTCTTGCCCAGAGAATTCCGGACATTTTCCGTTTCTGTCAAAGCATAGCGCAATTGCTGGTCTGCGAAAGCAAAATCCTGACTGACCCAATCACCCGCTCTTTCTCCTGTACAGGAAAGAGCCATCAAACCGACACATATAAAAGAGAATGCTTTTTTCATCTTCATAATACCGATTTATATGTGACATTTTTATTTTCTCCCGGTAAAAGGAATACTCTAATACTCTGTTTGGCAGACAACTCCAAATCCGTATCAAATCCGATAATTGAAATACCCGGATTCGGTGAATCATAGCTAAATTCAGATTGGGCAGGTGAAATATGCCAGCGAACTTTTTTAGGACCTTCCACCTTTATATACAACTTCTTGCCATCTTTTTCCAATAACATGACATTATCAGCTACAATCTTAGCAGAAGCCGGAGTTACCATCGTCCACGTCATCATCGTAAACCGCTTGGTTGCCTCAATCACATCTTCCACCACCACATATTCTTTATCGACTAAGGAAACAGCCCGTTTTGCACTTTTTATCTGATCCTTATACACCGGGGTCAGATCCGAAATAACATACATATTATTTTCCTGATCCGAATAACCGTCAATCTGAGCTTTGCCCTTTACATCCTGGTATTTATGATTAAATGATAATGTGTTATGGGCAAAATTATTATAACGGTAAACATCCCAACGTTGAGAATTCTGGCGCGAATTCCACAGTTCAACCCCTCTCGTCTCCAATCTGTTGTATTCTTCTCCTCCCATATCCATTCCCCAAAGGACACCATCCGCTTCCAATAAAAAACTACCGACATCCATATGTCCGTGATTGACAGAAGGCGACCCCATTTTCATACCGACATAAACGGCAGACGAATCATCCCAGGAAGAACGCATGAAACAAACCGGATTATCCCCTTGTGCCTTCCATGATAGTCGAGCAGGTATCTGTGGATTCGCCAATGAGGCAGAAGCGCCCCAAATCAACATGGCCGGAGCCAAACGATTCTTCTTGATCCGTTTTTGTCCGTCTTTTTTATATAGTTGCACCTGGTTATATAAGATAGAGGCATCTTTTGTCTTATCATAAAACCAAAACATAGTCGGTGCTAAAAATGCAGTCCCTCCATTGTCTGAATAAGCAAAGTTTTTCAGATTTGGAGTAACGGCATGTAAGATGTACTCGCCTGTCTTTAAGAAACCGGGCAACTCACTTAATCCATAATCCGTTCCAAAGGCCTTTTCTATAGCACTAAGAAACATGGCATTGAATGATGTTCCATAATCCCAATAACCAATACCTTCCGGATAAGCTCCGTCAGGGGCATAGTGCCCCATAGGAATCGAGATTTTATCGATAGCCCGGTTTATGACAGTCCGTGACAACTCCGGTTCTTTCTCCCATATAGCCAAAGCACCATAAGTAACGCCTGCATGACAAACCTGGCTCCAATTGTGGACAGCATTGACAAACCAATTGTATCGTTCATCGAAGGAAGGTTTCAGACCTTTTTCGACAATCGCTTTTTCTATTACCTCCTTTGTCTGTACCGACAATTGAGGATAAAGCCAATCATATCCGATCGCTAAAGCCATCGTCATTTCCCCCACATCCAGGAAATGGGAAGGATTCCAGTCAGAAAAAGAGGCCGCTTTCAACATCTCGCTCTCCGCCCGTTTCAAAAACTCATTCTTCCCAGTCATTCTATAGGCATAACTCAGAATGAAAATACGGCGTAGATTTTCTCTCGATACACTCAATAAGCGTCTGCCGGTCTTTATCCGTTCATTCAAGGGCAGTTTGACGATTTCTCCCGCTTCGTCCACTAATGACAGATGAATATCTTTCCAAACAGCATCCTTCATTATCACTTTTTTCAACGCTTTTTCTTCCCCCTTCTGTAATAGAATCCGGGGATGCCCGGACAAGCGGGCAGAAGCATTCACAAACTCTTTTTGTGCAAATGATGCATTGTGACAACAAAGTAAGGCCACTAACCATACCAAAATACGTGCTTTCATCCTTCTTAAATTTAAGTTACTTATTATATATCACACTCTTTCCTGCATATTCATTTTGAGGCAGATCTACGGAAATCCGGGTTAAAGCCTGTTTTCCGTCCCATTCGGTTTGTATATTTTCTTGTGCCGTCCCAACGATTCTCTGATTGACAGACAGATGGAGTTTCTTCATGAAACGGGTCGGATCAGAGACGCCCAATGTAAGTATTTCACCGGCATCGTTATATTTCACCATCAACATTCCGGGAGCATCCATCTCCACCACGATCTTGTCATGGATCCGAAGCGTTCCACCTTTATAAAAGACCGCATAAGCCATATTTAATCCGTCATGCCGGACAGCCTGCACATCAGGACAATTCGCCAAAACAACCACTCCTTCCTCTTCTACCTGTTTCTCGATAGACAACGGATCGGCGGAAGGAACGACCATATAGGCATAACCTTCATTATTCGGATAGCTACCGTGATCGACAGAAAGGGTGAACACATCTTGCTGAATAATGTCTGTAGGTGTAGTAGTCTGCCGGTTAGCAATCTTCCAGCTTCCTTCCGTACGCTGATTGGATAATATGACATTCTCTTTATTGAGGAAATAATAGCCCACTTTGTCATGAACTACCCATCGTACCTCTTTTTTCATACGAGAACCCTGTTCTTGCGGATGAATGCCGTCAGCATCGCTTACGGTCACCTCTCCATTCAAGAGACATTGATTGACTGTTGTCAAAACCTGGTTCTTCATCCGGCTTGATATGTTCGTCCCCAAACAAACGTATGTTTTATCGAAGAAGAACCATACTTTCTTGGCCGCTAAACCTGTGTGCGGACTTTTGAAATCGAAACCAACCGCCCCATATGTTCCATCTGTAACCGCCCCGACATAATCGGTCAATCCCCATTTCTGAATTTCATTCTCACCCGGCATCTTATCCAATTGCACAATCGTTGCCCCTGGTATCTTCATCCAATCATAAACAGGTGTCAATCTTTTATACTCATCTCCCCTGACAGAAAGATAATTTGTCCCGTCGCCTCTAAAATGATTCATCAACCCTTCCCCGTTATACGGTTCTTCCATATTGGCATTGCGGGTAGAATACATTCTGACAGAAGTATAAAAGTCAGGACGTTGGAACACAAAATGATCCGTTCTCCAAAAGAATTTGGCAAAAGAGCCCGGCCGACAGGAGGAATCCCCTTTTCTTAAACAGATGATATTATCCAATTCCGCTTGCCTGTAATCAGTCAGGTTTCTCAACTTTTCAGGATCGGAAGGGCTCCACACCCTTTCTTCACCCGGCCGGGTGATGTCCCGGTTCAAGATACCCGGATCCGAAATCCTTCCATAAACCATCTGTTTGCAAATGCCGTCTAAATAATAGTCAATCAATAACCGGACAGCTTGTTCCGAAAAACGGAATTTCGTATCCGCCACATTCGAAGCCCACTCTATAAAAGCGCTGGCATAACCGGAACCATAAGAGAGCGTGTTGTTCACCCAATCTGTCCGGTGATGGAAGCTAAAATCATGTTGCATGCCTTTTTCAGTCGAGAATTTGATTTCTCCCTCTATAATTTTCATCAACATGGCAACCTCTTGGGCATCTCTTTTAAAAAGAGCCGCTTTCGCTTGCAGACCTGCGATCTTTATGCGATCACCGCTGGGACGTGCTCCCCAAGCATTGATATTTCCACGTTCCGCTATTTTCAACATCCGGCCCGATTCTTCCGGGGACAAATCCCGGTCGAGTATCAATAACATGCTCACCATCGTATTAGGCGTACCAATTTGGTTCCACCACCAATTCTCACAAATGAAATCATTTTCCAACCAGAAAGCCAATGCCTGATGAACGGCTTTCCTTACCTGTTTATTTCCTTTGTAAGGGGATCCTTTCTTTTGATAAGCGATGCTTAACGCCAACATATTGCTGAGATGCCGTTCGTGTTGGAAAGCCGTACGGGTGGTATCGACATAGTCTATCCCCGGCCACCTGCCATCCGGCTGAAGCGTTTCCACCAATGTCTTGATCCGGCCGTCAGAAACCGGAGCGCCTAATAATTGCATGGCAAAACGTTTTCTGAGTTTCTCTATATCGGCATCTTTTTTAGCCACAGACGATTGCCCTCCCTCATTATACCCATTTAAAGAGAGCGGCATCAATGTCGGGAAAACCCATGCAAAATGGTGTACCGGATAAATATGAGGGCGGCTATTTTCAACATATTCCCCATATGCAGACTCCCCATATATACCCGCCATAGCCTCCAGCAAATTGTCCGGCCAAGTGGCATGCGTCCCAACATTCGGTCCTTCATACCACTTCCATTCAGATGGAGATTTTTGATAGCGAAGCAGATAGTCCAATGCCTTTTTGACCGACTTTCCCTCCTGTTCCCATAAGAACAGATTCTCACCCGTCAAATTATAGGCGACCCAAAAAGAAGCAGTCATAGGAGCCAACGAGAAATAGGTATACCAAATACCATTCTTCTCGCGAACCACTTCTGCCGGCATGTGACCGTCACTTGCGATCTTATCACCCAAATCACCTTTAATCAACTTGATATTACGTTCGATTTCCTCTTTATCATCCAAAAAAGAAGCGGCCAACAAAGAGCCCAGACGTCCCCAATCAGCCCAATTATTCTTCCGTTCACGAATTTCATTTGTCGCTTTCCGATAAACGGACGTCACCCAATCCTTAAAAAGCCGCTTCTCATCGGCGTCCCATACCGAGGTATCATCCATTAACTCAGCTGCCATTAAAAATGCCGACCCGGAATAGCTCATCACCAATGGTCCATCCGGTTCCGAATATTTCTTATTAATGGTAGCCCATGCATTCATAAAATAACACGCTTTTTCTCCATACCTTTTCTTTCCCGACAACCGGTAAGCCAGTGCAGAACAATAAGCGGCAAAAGCATCCTGTTGCAACGCCAACGAATTGGCCCGGTGCTCTTCGGGTTTCACATAGTAGCCGGGAACAGCAAAGTCATTTCGTGCATGGTGAGTGACCTGTTGAATGGAATCTGCATAACGGATCAATTGCACATACGCCGTATGATACGGTTCCTGTTTCCGTCCTATCATTTTTTTTACAAAGGCTATTTGTTTTAATGGATGCATGCTATGATTCGCCATGCCATACAACCCATTAAACAAAAAGACGAAGCATAACAGCCATTTTAATAAGTGTGTATTCATTTCGATGGTATTATTGGTTTCTAAAAAGTTCTATTTACTAAAGCTTTCTCATTATTAACTTTTCAATAACGAAAAAGCTTTAGTATTCTATAATCTTCAAACTTTAAAGATAGGCATTTTACTTAGTCAATTTTATTTTTATAATATCTTTTTCTCCTTTAATTGTCCATGAAGGAACACGTAGCTCTATACGTTTCAATCCTTTTATCCTTCTATCAAGCGCCAATGGAGCCGGATCAAGAGAAATAACAGAAAACCGTAAATCGGGATGTGACAGATTTTCTATTTTCAAAACTTTACCATCTTGTTTAAGTAAAGCCCCTCTTTCTGTTATCGTAATATCGGCTGTTGTCATCAATTGCCATGTTATCAGTTTTGCTTCGGTAAGAGGTTCTATCTCATCCGTTACAACAAGTGAAGTTGAACTTTCTTTTGTAAACGAACGTCGAGCACTTTTCAATAGCCCTTCATAAGGAGCCGTAATATCAAAAACAGCCTCTGGCTGTGTTCCCTCTTTCACTTCAACCAATGTTGCATGCCCATTAACTTTCTGCAATTGTCCATTGACCGTAAGCGTACTATGTCCATAATTATTTTTAGTAAGCAATGTCCACCTTTGACAATTCTGGCAACTACTCCATAGATTGAATCCCGTTTTTTCCAACTCATGATAATCCTGATTTCCAGGGTCGACAACCCAACGAACTCCATCAAGCTCGAAAATAAAAGAACCGGCATCCATATTACCATGGCTTGTCGTAGCATGACCTCCTTTTCCTCCAAAATAGTAGCCATTGTCTCCCGTAAATACCACTATCGGATTATGCCCTCGACCATACCAAACAGATGGCACATCAGTATCACTTTTTTCCTCAAATTGAGAAATCCAGACTAAGGCAGCGCCTCCCAGTCTGGACAATTTACCCATCTTTTCGGGCTTTATGAGTAAACGATCTGCTTCAAAGAAAGCCTTGTTTCCTGTTTTAGAAGCGAACCAAGCAAGAATGACATCAGCACTTTGCCCTCTCCGATCTCCACAATCCGCATAATTAAAATACATACCGGAAGGAGCATTACACATGACTCTGAACATAGCACTTTCCATATAACCATAATGTTCTGTATGTCCAAAATTGGTGCCAAATGCGCTTTCCAACATTGCACATGTAATCGTAGAGAAACCGGTCCCATATCCCCAATAAGTGGAACCTTCCGGATAAATACCATCCGGCAAATAAGAAGACAAGGCTTTCGGGATACCATCCAACGATCTTTTAATCGTTTTTGCAGCAAGTTCCGGATCTTTTTCAGCAATAGCGATAGCTGCCGCAATCATTCCACCATTACACACTTGGTTCCAATTATTAGTACCAAACACCCAACCTGGATTCTTTCCATTTTTGGGCCAACTTGGCTCTATCCCTTTTTCTATTAATGCATAAATAGCCATTTCTATCGTTTCTTTAGGCAAAGCATCCCAACCCCAATCAATAGCCAAAGCGACCGCGAGAGACATCTCGGCTACATCAAGATAATGGGACGGATTCCAATCCGTAAAATTGCAAACCGCCACTAACTCATTGTTCAAACGATTTAATATCTCTGGATCTCTTTCTATACGATAAACCATGCCCAACATATTAACTCGATACAACATCTCACGCGACACAGAAAGAAGCCTACGACCTATAACGATCCGCTCCAAATAAGGCATCTCTTTTATCTTTTCCGCATTCAATTTTATAGCTGCATAATAATTTCTCGTAACAGGATCTGATTGGATCTTTTTCTTGACATTTTTTTCAATCGATGAATTAAGCACCAAACGAGGATGTGTCTTTTTCAGTTTCTTTTTCAGATAATAAACCGACATCGGATTTTCCAACCTCGGGATATCCTCTTTTTCTTGCGCCATTAGACCAATGGCACAAAACATAAAAAGAAAAAATACGATATATTTATTTTTCATACTCATTCCTTATTCAAGTTGATTAATTTTTTTCCACAGGAGAAAAGACCTCCATCACAACATCCCGATCCCGTATGACTAAGACATCATTTGCCACATAGACTGAACCGTCTTCCTTTTTCACCGTATAATTAAGCACAATTCCATCACGTTCTTTATTTCCCCATGAATAGGCTTTCGGCTTAAATTCTCCATTTCCAGTAATCGAATAAGCCGAATTGGCAGGAGAGGATATCGTACAACTATTTCCATTAAAATCTAACAAGAGCGGTAAACTCCCTTTAAATATCTCAGACTTAAAGCCTAAGGATAACGAAACCTGATATCGTCCGGTTGTAACCAAGTTCACTTTAGGACAATCTTCAACATACTTTTGTGTGTTATAAGCTATTTCTTCGATCGTCTGGCCGGTTACATCTTTCACACTACTTGTACCATAATGGAAATAAGTTCCATGATATTCATTTATAAATTTCACAGCAAACAATGTAAAATTCTTTTCAGGAATAATTGAATCCACATCAGAAGATGAAATTATTCTCATCGGAACAACATAAGAGTTTTTAATGGCTAACGGATCATTAAAAAATTCATCAGTCAATTGAACCTCTACACCTCCATTAAATTTATCTTTCTGTATAACAATCTGATCCGGAGAGTTCAATGAATAATAATTAGAAGGAAGAGGTTTTATTTCATCCCCTCCGGAAGTAAACAATAAGTTCCGGCATAGACTCTCGTCGACAGCCACCTTGAATGCTCTGTCTATTTTATTCTTATATACTCCCCCCATTGCTACTGAAATGACAAACTTATGAGCATTATCATTCGAATTATCATAAATATAATCTCCCAAAATAAGAGTTCTCACAGGATACTGATAAGGGAAATAGCCTGCTGTATATTCATAATCTTCAAATTCCACATCAAAATTCTCACATGCCGAAAATAAAGCGACAATACTTATTGCTAATATTAGCTTATATATATGTTTCATTTTGTTTTATCAATTAAAATCAACAATCATATTTTTACCAACCTGAATTTTGCTCAAGATTATATTTGAGCACTTCATCATACGGTATCGGTCCATAGTGCATATAACTATTATCAAAAACTCGATCCTCAACTGTAAAATAATTATATTGCCCATTTTCAATACGTACTCCTTTAGCCGTTTCCGTTAGATCCGAATTCCAACGACGTATATCCCAAAATCTAAAACCTTCGAAGCACAATTCAAGACGACGTTCGTTCCTAATAAGTTCCCTCATCTTTTCCTTTGTTGTTATTGACTCCAGATACATATCCGGTTGTGAAATTCCAGCACGTTTACGAACAGCGGCTATTACATCTTTAGCTGAAAATCCGTTACCGGAAGTAGTCGTTGGCCCCCAAGCTTCATTTGCAGCTTCTGCATAATTCAAAAACAATTCCGTTTGACGAATATGTACAATTATGTGCTGTTGGTCTGATGTCGATGCAGGGTTCGGGTTCGCATCTTCCCTCAAAAGTTTTTTCATATAATAACCCGTTCTCGTCGAATTTACTTTTGCATTCAAACCATTATCTCCGGAATTGACACCTGTATTTATTTTTTTGCTTTTATAGGTGCTGCCGTCATATATAATATAAAGGCCAAGCCGTGGATCTCGATTCGCATAAGGTTTATCCGGATCAAAATCCGATTTCGGATCCGTAATCGGATACCCATTTTTCATCGGAAATGCATCCACTAAATTTTGCGTCGGATTCATCCGTCCATTACCATACAGAGATGGCGGAAAATTATCAACTTCCATATTCCGCGAAGAAGAAATCGGACGTCTCCATACAATTTCCTTATTATCCAATTTATCATTAGCCGTAATGTTACCAGCATTGATTTGCTCTTTCAGATAAAACAGATTTCCTTTCGGATCAAAATTAGCCAAATCAAGTAATTCACCATTCATCTTTGCTGCTTTTTCCCACAATGCCACATCATTATTTACATTAAATGCTGGACTAGCCTCTAACAAAGCTAATCGTGCTTTAAAAGCTTTGACAATACGTCCGCTGATACGTTGTTGAACAGCATCGCCCATTACATAATTATAAGAATCTATCTCTTTCACTTCTTCAAATCCATTAGGGACGTCATTTTTATTTCCATAGTCCACTGGTAATAAAGATAACGCAATTCCGAAATCATCATATACATTTTGTACTGATTCAGCAAATGAAGCACGAGGTTTTACAAAATCAGAAGTTTCAACAAATGTATCATAAATAGGAATTCCTAACATTTGTCCGGAAATTCCGGGTCCGGCATGATTACGGAGCAAATAATATTTCAAAATACCACGCAACGCAAACGATTCACCTTTGAGCCGTCTAATGAACAAACTATTCAGCTCAGGATCTTTAGGTTTCCAAGCAACCTCATCTATAACATCCAAGAACTGGTTAATATACAAAATTCCTCGATTGCAATTATCCCACAAATTTTGCGGATTGTATTGAGCAGTCCACATACCTTTAGCCATATACAGATAATTATTCGTCAGATTATTCGTAACAGCATCATCTGTAGCTACTTCATCAAAACGATAGTTATTTGTAGGAAGAAGCGTATAAGCCGTAATCAATAAGCCTTCGGCATACGCAGGATCACCATATACACGGTCAAACACACTATGATTGTCATTTTCCGGATTCAACCCCCATTCACATCCACTAAAAATTAAAGCAGACATAAGATATACTAAATATAATTTCACCTTTTTCATTTTATTAAAATTTAGCTTTTAATGTTACTGAAAATGTACGATAATAAGGTTCCGCTCCTATACGCAAACTACGTTCTTCTAAGTTGGGAGCGATTTGGAATAAATCAGTGGCATCCAACGATACATCCAAATCTTTCATTAATAAAAAGGCCGTGATACTCATCGGAATATTATAATTCAACTGAACACGTCTCATATTAAAGTAACTGTTATCATACAACCAAAATGAAGAACGACGTAAGTTGTTGCTATTTGCCTCAGAACTTAAACGCGGGTATTTGGCTGTATTTTTTGTTTCAGGGGTCCAGCAATCTCTCGCTATAACAGAATATTTATCATTCCCATCCATCCAATAGTAAGAATTTTCTCTAAAATTTTTAGCACCCTGTTGTCCTTCTCCAATCAGAGATAATGTAAAATTTTTATAGCCTATCCTTACTTCCAAGCCTTCAGACCATGGTGCTTGCCAATTACGTAAAAAAACTTCGTCTCTCGAATCGATTACATTATCTCCGTTTTGATCTTTATACTTAAGGTCACCCGGCTTCACCACTCCGTATGTTTGGAAAGGACTTTTATCTATTTCTTCTTGAGATTCAAAAAAGCCAAGAGCTTCCAATCCGAATGTGGCATCTTTTCCATACCCTTTCCGATATTGATAATCATTTGCATATATTTCATTTACTTTCAGCCGTTTTGACACAGAATACAGAAAATTCAAACCTGCATAAAAACTCCAATCACCAAACTTTTTATTAAAGTTTATCCCTATCTCAACACCTTTGTATGAATCTTTCTCGAAATTTTCATACGGAACAAAGTTAGAGTAAAAACTCGGATACGCCGAAGAAGGACGAACCACCAAACCATCATAAATATCATAAAAGTAATTAGCTTCTACTTCTAATGACTTAAATAGTAACGCTTGAAATCCTGCACTAACTTCTTTACGTGTAGCAAAAGTCAAATTAGGATTAGATGGCCAACTTGAAATCACTCCCGAACGGCTTTTCCCACCTTCGTACCAATTGTAACTGCCGGAGGTTGTGTATCGGTCATCATAATAGAAGAAACCTCCCACCGGAATATCCGATTTAAGAACACCTGTCGAAACCTTTAATTTCAAATAATCCAAAAAATCAGGTTTATTAAAGAAATCTTCGTTACTGATAACCCAAGCTAAAGCAAGAGAAGGAGAAAAACCCACTTTATTCGATTTAGGCAATTTCACAGAATTAACAAATGCGCTACTAAAGTCTATCATGTATTTCCGAGCATAGACATATCCCAACTGAAGGCCTATATGAGAAGATTTTACACCTTGAAAATCATCATTAGCTCCATCATTATCTTTAAATGTAGCCCCATAACCAAGCAAAGACCCTGTCACATGATGGAGACTTTCAAACGTGCGATCATAACTCAACAAACCATAAAAAGCCATTCGTCTTCTAAAATAACGTCCTTCCACATTTTGCGTTCCTGGATTAGAATCTTTTCCATGTTGTTTAAGACTTATGATCTGGTCATTATCGTCCCACACCGGTTCATAAACGGAATATTCTTTAGGTGTAGCTTGGTTATATTGCAAGAAATAATCAAAGCTCACATTTGTATGAAATGACAATCCCTTTGTAATCATCCCCAAGTCTACATTCAAACGGTTGTTGAAACTGAATGTACGCCATACCGAATTATTGATACCGGCTGCATAACCATCAGCTATACCATGTGTTACATAATTGCTATTACCACCGATCAGGTACTTTCCATCGACATCGTTTTTTCGTCCTTGTAACAATTTATTTTCAGGATCAATCATGCTTATCGGTAAAAGCGGTGAAAATTCAAAAGGACGAACAGTCGATGAATTTCCCCAAAAATTACCACGAGGTCCTTTCGAATTGTAAAATAATCCCGTTACATCAACAGCTGTATTTAACCAATTATTAATTTTCAGATCAATATTAGCCCTCACATTAAAATTGTTAGACCGAGCATTCTTGCCTTCACCAAAATTCAAAATACTCCCTTGAGAATTCCATGCCAAGTCTGCCAAATATTTCAACCTTTCGTCTCCTCCTGAAAATTGAGCATTCAAATCCACTGAATTTCTTGATGATTTCAAGTATTCATTAGAATAATAATCAATACTCGGATAGCGATATTTGTTTCCATTCCGATAATTATTAATCATTTCTTCCGAATAAGTGGGAACAAAACCGTCATTAATTCTTGCTTGGTTATAATATTCCATATATTCGGCAGAACTTAAATACTCCGGCTTGGAAATCGAACGAGGAAACGCAACTCCATAATTCACAGAAAAATCAGCAGTCCTTTTATAAGCCTCCCCACGTTTGGTAGTTATAAGAACCACGCCATTCATCGCAGCCGTACCATATAAAACAGCCGAGTTGACATCACGTAAAACCGTTATACTTTCAATGTCTGAAAGACGAACGCCATTGATATCACGAGGCATTCCATCTACCACAACCATCGCTGTTCCTGTTTGCGTGCCTATAAGCGATCCAATATCTAAACTCACGCCAAGCCCACGAATATTATTGGAACCCAGCATACCTAACGTTCGACCACTCAAAACGCCATTCAACCAAATCGAATTATCATATGAACTGATATCATTTACGTCAAGACTATTCGCAGCACCAACTACGTCTCCTTTTTTTACACTACGGAAAGGCAAATTCACCAAATCTTCATCATCATAATATAGAGAAGACTGCTCCAATTGAGTTTCTTCCTCTATTTCATTAACTAAAAGGACTCTATTTTGATAACCATCGGCTTCGATTGTTATTCTTGAATCATTGTTGACTTTCAACGTGAAAGTGCCATCTTTTCCTGTTTGAGTCTGTCTATTATCACTATAAACATTCACATTCGCTAAAGGCTTACCCAATTCATCTACTATTTTAGATTGAATTGTTGTCAAGCTTTGATTTTGCGCCCAAAGTCCATTTGGGAAAAAATTCCAAATAAACAATGCTATAATGGTATATATTATATTCTTATTCATATAGTATAAATTTTTAGAATTATAAAAATTTTACCATCCCGGATTTTGTGGAAACCCTGAATATTGTGTCGTATATTTAGTTTGAATTGGCAACCAATTATGTTTTTTGCTAACAGCACGCTTGATCACAACACGTTCTTTTACATTAATCGGTTTTCCATCTTCATCGCGGTCGAAATCAATTGCAGTCTTTTCCAAATAGCGAGGATCATAATTGCGATTCCAACGACGTAAATCATCAAAACGTTGTCCTTCAAAAGCGAGTTCTACTGCTCGTTCACGAACGATCTCTTCAAAAAAAACATCCTTATTACTATAATATTTATCAGCAAGATTCGGCAACTGTGCTCGATTACGAATTACATTCAATGCATCGACTGCTTTCATCGAATAATTGGATGCCGTAGCTGTCGGTCCCCCATTAGAACTGAAATTAACAGATTCAGCATACATTAAGTAAATATCGGCCAACCTCAAATATGGTTTGTAAGATTGCAACTGATCCGCTTTAGACGTGGTAAAATCCTTTCCTAACGGTGCATATCTTAAATAGTAATAACCAGTGGCACTTGCTGGATTGATTCCATTGCGATGACGACCACCATTATATAGTTGAGCATATTTGTCAGCCCCTTCTTGATTCCAAATTTGGCATCCATCATAAAGAATATCTTTATAAAATCGAGGTTCACGGTTACTCCACGGATCGTTCGGATTATAGCCAGATTCCGGGTCATCGATCGGAAGGCCGTTTGCCATTGCATAATTTTTGATATAATTATGAGTTGGCACATCGGCACTTGAACCACTATTTAAACCAATCGAAGAAGGAACCATACCTCCTGTTGTAGACCAACGGACACGACCTCGATCATAAATCGTAGGCATCATAATACATTCAGTTCCACCCGGACGTTCATAACTCCATCTCCAAAAACAATCAGTCCAGTTGTTCCATGACTGCATCTTATAAAGACCTGTTTCATCGGCCAACTGAAGTAATTCACCAAATGCTTGCGCTGCTTTTGCACACAATTCAGGATCAAAAGAACTGTTACCGGTAGCCTCCTCGTTAATCATCGGGCTCGCCGCAAACAAATAAGCCTTACCTAAATAACCAAGAGCATGAAATTTGTTAATTCTGTCACGGTTATGTCCTTTTGTCGCCTGCCCAGGCTCTGACAAATCCCAATGGTTTGGTAACAAATCAGCAGCTCTACGAAAATCTTCTACCATTTTAAGAGCCGTTTCCTTAAAATTCAACCGTTTATATTCTTCGGCAAACATATCTTCCACCGGATCTATTACTTTGGTCACATAAGGCATTCCACCCCAAAAACGACAAATTTCAAAATAGAACCAACCTCTAAAAAACAATGCTTGACCTTTCAAATGATTTCTTTCTTGATCTGTTCCAGAAAACAAACCATCTTCATCTAATTTAGCAAGAGCCAAATTAGCTACACGAATCGCGTACCAAGCATTTTCCCAAATTCGTTTATCACGAGGGTTCCCGCTTGTCGGAGAAGCTGCATGTCCAAAAAAATAAGTTTCATTACTCCAGTAATTTCCTTGGTCGAATGGATACGGAGACGGGCCTAAAGTTTCATCTGCAAACAAACAACGATTCCAAGCTCCTCCTTTATCCGGATCTTGGATACAATTATACATCTGTTCAATGAATCCCTGAAAACTGTTGAAATTACCAAACACATCTCTTTCGGTTATATCAGATTCTGGAGATTTGTCCAAATAGTCTTCACAGGAGACCAGCCCAATGCCTAATAACAACATTGAGCAAACACTTATGATATAATTAATTTTTTTCATATTCATCCCTTATTAGAAAGTTATATCAATACCAAGATTAAAGCGTTTCAACGTCGGGTATGCACCGTCTGTAGCAGATCCGCCGCTATAAGTAGTCTCTCTATCATCCGGAAGATCAGACCAAAAAAACAGGTTGTTCCCGTTCAAAAAGACTCGCATATTTTCAATACCCATCTTTTTCACCCAATTTTGTTTATCAAATGAATATCCCAATTCGAGTGTTTTAAAACGCAAAAAAGAGGCGTCGTACACATAATAATCTCCGATATTCTCACCAGAAGTTTTCCATCTTGGAAGAAAAGAAGTGGCATTCTGATTATCTTTAGACCAATAATTTCTTACATGGCCAAATACGATATCCGTATCATTTCTGAAATTATTAAAAGATATAATACGAGTCGCATTGTTTACACCATACAACTGACACATGATGCTGAATCCCTTATAGCTTGCGCCAATCGTGAGTGTAGCTGTATTTTGCGGTACCTCCGAATAACCAATAGGGACATTATCCTCTGAGTTTTTGATAATACCATCAGCCGTATAATCCAATAAATTATAATAACCTGGCAATTTAGCCAAATCATTCGTTTCGGTCGGAACACTAGCATAAACCTCATCCCAGTTATTATAAAATCCGGTGGCAACAAGACTCCGTGCTTGTCCAATCTGGTAACCGGCTGCTTTCAAATGTTTAAATTGTAAAGAAGGGTCATCTTTGAAAATTACCTCATTTTGGTTATGGGTAATCGCCAGTTTAGACCATATATCCCAATCCTTATTGATTTTCTTATTCAAACTAAGTTCAACCTCAACCCCTTTTGAATTAACCTTTCCGAGATTCGCACTAGGGGGAGTCGTACCAAAAAAAACTGGAACAGAACGGCTACTACCCCCAATAAGGATATCTGTCCTTTTTTCTGTAAAATAATCAACTGACAAACCTAGCTGGCTTTTGAAAAAACCAATTTCAAATCCATAATTGTCTTTTACGGCTTTTTCCCAATGTACATCCGGATTACCAACCATCGATTCTCTATACATCGTATAAGGACTTGAGCCATTAGAAGCATTGTTCAAACGTGCAGTTGAACCATAGGCCATTTGGGAGGCATACATCCAACGCCCTCCACCATTATCGTCACCAACCCAACCCTTACTATATCTAAGTTTCAACCGATCAATCCATTTTATCTTCCAGAATTTCTCGTTTGTCACATACCAGCCCAAAGCAAACGAGGGGAAGAAATCGAAGCGATAGCCAGGGCCGAATTTTTCCGATCCGTTATAGGCTCCATTCAATTCCAGCAAATAACGAGAATCATAATCATATGTGATACGTCCGACCCAATCTTCCCGATAATTTTTAAACATATTGCCATACGCATACTCTTCACGCTTCATAATCGCCATTGCACTGACATTGTGCAGATCGAACCGGCGAGCATAGTTCAACTGAAACTGATACATGGAACGACGCTTTACCGGAATATTGGAATCCCAGTTCGCAGCCTTCACATCTTCATTACGAATTGTCCACGGGCGGATAATCCAATCGTAGTCACTCGTGCTGACCGGCAGATACACCATATATTCGGAAGGATCCTGCTCTGGTCCTTCATACAATTTAGGATAGATCTGTCGATACTTTACATTGGTATTCTCTTCTCCCGGCCTAACTGCATTTTGAATATCATAAATACCGCCTTCACTTCTTATTTCATTATCATAAAAAAGAGACGCTTTGAAAGACAATCCTTTGGTAATAAAATCAAGATTTTGTTCAATCGTAAAATTAGAATTCAACTGAGTCCTCTTTGTCTGACGGATACCGAGATTATAAATAACAGCCAACGGATTGACCGTATTGTTTCCACCTTCTTGATAAGCCCCCCAATAACCATCGTCATAATAAGGGACAAAAAGGTTCGGAGCAAGAAAATAGGTCGCAGACCAAATCCATTGATCTGCTCGGCTGGTACTACCTTCATTATTGAAGTTGGTATTCTTCTGTGAATAAAATCCTGAAAAATCAACTGACAATTTAGTAGTTTTCGTCAAATTGAAGTCGATATTGCTACGGAAGTTAAAACGGTCAAAATTATAGTTCGGATCATACCCTTTTCCATTATCTATCCTATTAAACATATCCCCTTCATGCAAATAAGAGACCAAACCATAATATTTGACATTTTTATTACCGCCACGAGCACTCAAAGTGGCGCGATGCGAAAAACCCATCGTTTTATACATTTCTTTTTCCCAGTCTACATTAGGATAGATCATCTCATATTCTTGAGGTCGCGGACCTCTATAACGTTGTACTATTTCGTACGGCATATAGGCATCCCATGATGGTTCATTCAAAACAACTTCGCGTTCAATCATCTCATTTTTAGCCATCATTGCGTCATAAGAATCCAATTTATCCGGTTGTTTCGACAACATGGTTCCCGTAGCTGTATAATTGAAGTTTAGCTGAGTTTTTCCTAGTTCGCCTCTCTTTGTTGTAATCAAAACTACCCCATTAGCCCCTTTTACACCAAAAACAGCTGTGGCTGATGCATCTTTCAAAATAGAGACACTCGCCACTTCGTTTACGTCCAAATTGTTCATACTTCGTTCTACTCCATCGACAAGGATAAGAGGTGACCCACCATTCCATGTATTCTGCCCACGAATAAACATATTAGTAGAGCTATCACCCGTAGTAATACCACCTGGTTCTCCAGAAGAAGTCATCGTCACTAACCCAGGAAGTTGCCCGGTCAAAGCTTCAGTCAAATTTCCAGAGTTACCAGTTCGTTTCAATTCATCCTCTGTAGCCTGAGATATAGATGCGACAACACTTTCTTTTCTCTGTACACCATAACCAACCACCACTACCTCTTCCAGAGCCTGTGAATCCTCTTCTAATGTCACATTAATTATAGACTTGTTTTTTACAGGGATCTCCATTGAAGAATACCCGATATAAGAAATAACTAAAATTGCATTTTCAGGAACCTCCAAACTATATTTACCATTAACATCGGTGATTGTACCTATAGTATTTTCCCCTTTAAGAATAACATTTGCCCCAATAACAGGCTCTCCTGCTTGATCCTTAATCACACCTGTCACTTTCTTTTTTATTTGCTGAACTACTGTCTTGGGGGAATCTACAGCAGTTAAAATAATATCCTTATCAACAACCTTATATGCGATATTGCTATTTTTAAACAAAACATCCAATATCGTAAAGATATCTTTACGATCTACCGTAAGTGTTACTTTACGATTTACATTTACCAACTTACTATTATAGAAAAAGTGAAAATCCGATTTATTTTCTATAACATCTAACACTTCTGCTATACTCTTTTTTTCAGCACGAATGGATAGTACTGTATTTTCGGCATAATAATTCGAAGAATATGCCATTTCAACAGAGATAATTAGAAGTAAAAAAACAAAATTGAATACGCGGTAAATACCAGATTTTGCAAAATCTGGTATTTGATAAGATATCTTATCAAACCGGCCAACATCATTTTTAACCATATTTGTTATTATTGATTTAAGATTAAAACTCAGCCTATACAGACAGGCTATTACTTATTTGACAAAAAAACATTCAGATTTACTTGTCAGTTTTTCCACTTTCATGATTATTTTTTACAATTTATTCCATAAGCATTAAAATTAAGTTGAACTTCCATGACTATTTTCTTCTTTTTCGAAGCAAAACCAACTCCCGTTGCTCGGATGAACTATCATCAGTTTCCATCCGTTTGATCATATAATCAATGCGAGAAGATATCCGCAGATAATCCAAAACTTGTGATAGTTCCCGATTTTTAAAAGTGCCGGTAAAGCGATACGAATTCAATATAGTATCTTGTATCTTAAAATCTACATTATAAAAGTTAGCCAAATGTTTCAAAACCTCAGGCAAAGGCGTCTCTTTAAAAACCAAACGTCCCTCTTTCCAAGCTATCTCATTCATAACATCAACTTTCAAAACGTCCAATACGTTATTAGACAAATCATAAATGGCTTTTTCAGACGGAGATAAATTTACTTCTTTCGACATTCCATTCGCATCTTTCATTTCGATATCAATCGATCCCGTTACTAACGTTGTTTGTATGATATCCTCGCCTTCATAGGCTTGAACATTAAATTCAGTTCCCAGAACTTTCACATTCATCCTATCACCTGACACGCTGACAACAAAAGGATGATCCGGATCATGTTTTACAGAGAAATAAGCTTCTCCGGATAATATGACCCGTCTTTCTTTTTCATCATATGCCACTGGATAAGAGAGTGTACTTCCTGAATTCAAATAGACAACAGAACCATCAGGCAACTCCAGACAAGTTCGCACACCTTTATTCGCACAAACCGTTACATGCTGCGGAACAGCAGTTGAAGATTCCCTCAAAAAAAACGAAATGATTGTAATGATTGTCAAAACACCAATAAAGCAAACAGCTATGGTTGAAACTCTATAAAACCACAATCTCCGCCTCCTATTATTAATTTTTTTCTCAACTGCCCGATATCCCTTTAACCAATTACGCGAAGCAACCCGTTCGTGTGTCCGATTAGCATAGTAAATACGGGCAATCTGCAACAACACTCTTTCGTGCTCCGGATCCTCTTTCAACCAAACACCGACTTGTGCTTTCTCTTCTTCAGAAGCAATATTCCGAATATATCTTAAAACAGCAGAACTATCCGGTCCGTTAGCTATAATATATGTACTCTCTGATTCCATTCTATATATATGACAAATCTTCAGAAGATACACCCTAAACGGTTTTGCCGAATTATATCAAAATTTTTAATTTAAACAGTTTTCATCATACATTCTCCTGTGACCTTTCAAATCTGAATTTTAGCATGCTTTATAAACGAATAAGACGACTTTTGCTTTTTACACAGAAAGAACATACAAAAAGATTCAATCCCATATTGGCGTTTTAATTCATTTTTCCTTACATTTGTACAAAGAAATCGAAAATAACGTAGAAGCGTTTAGATATTATTTTGGAACTCGAAATCTGGTAAATTTCTCATCTCCCAAATAATAGTCTGGATGCCTGCGCCCTTATAGGCGTGGGATGTTCAGGCTTATTATGGGGGATTGGGCATACCAGAGCCTCGGGTTCCTAATAAGCCGAAAACATTTCCACGCTTTTTTTCATTAATAATGTAAAGGGATATGGATGAAAATAACCTGATAATACTATTACAACAAGGAGACAAAAATGCTTACAAACAACTGTTTATCAAGTATTACTCCCCCCTTTGCGAATATGCGTCCCAGTATATTTCCGATGATGATTCGGAAGAGCTTGTGCAGGAGTTGATGCTTTTTCTCTGGGAGACACGGGAAAATCTTGTGATCGAGACGTCCTTGAAATCTTATCTGTTTATCTCCACCAAGCACCGTTGCCTCAATGCGATCAGGAAAAACCTGTATCACGAACGTATCCATAACCAGATCTATGAGAAGATAAAAGACCAGTTTGAAGATCCGGACTACTATTTCGTGAATGAACTGACGGAAAACATACAGAAAGCGATCGAGAACCTGCCCGAAACCTATCGGGAAACATTTGCCATGAGCCGATTCGGGGAAAAGACGAATGTGCAGATTGCCGAAAAGCTCGGAATATCGGTAAAAACCGTCGAGTACAGGATATCGCAGGCACTTAAGATACTCCGCCTTAAACTGAAAGATTATCTGCCGCTTCTGATAAACATTCTGGGATAAAGGCGCATTTCCAAATTCGTTAATAAATCAAAATCGCACCAAACCTTATTAAACTTCCCGAAAACTTCCGCGTCTATCTTTTCGTACTTAATATCAGATAAGATAAAACAAAAGTTATGAAATCGGGAAGGTATTTTTTTATTCTGTTTTTAATTCTGTTGACTATGCCTGCATATGCACAAAAAGGTGTAGACATCACCGGAACGGTGATTGAGGAGGGGACCAATGAACCGATCGAACAAGCAACGGTCCGTTTGCTAAGCGTCAAAGACAGCTCCATGATCGGAGGAGTCGCCACATCGCGCAACGGAGGTTTCGTACTCAAGAACATTAAGAACGGCAGCTACTTGCTGCACGTGTCGTTTGTCGGATTCGATCCGCTCTACCAACCCCTGCGCATCACAGGGAAAACCAATCCTGTCAAATTAGGCAAACTCGCACTTGCCGACGGATCGATCCTATTGGGCGAAGCTGTCGTGGTCGGGAAAGCGCCGGAAGTAACCGTGCGCAACGATACGATGGAGTACAACGCCGATTCCTATAAGACCACGGAAGGTTCCACGCTGGAAGACCTGCTGAAAAAGATGCCCGGTGTGGAAGTGGACAGCGAAGGGAAGATCACGGTCAACGGGAAAGAGATCAAAAAGGTACTGATCGACGGAAAAGAGTTCTTCTCCGACGACCCGAAAGTGGCCTCCAAGAACCTGCCGTCGAAAATGATCGACAAAGTACAGGTGTTGGACAAGTTGAGCGATATGGCCAAAATGACCGGCTTCGATGACGGGGAAGAGGAGACTGTCATCAACCTGACCGTCAAGCCCGGCATGAAGCAGGGTTGGTTCGGGAACGCTTTTGCCGGCTACGGCAGCGAAGACCGGTACGAAGGGAACTTCATGGTGAACCGCTTCATCAACAACGACCAGCTGACCTTGATGGGAGGCGTCAACAACACGAACAATATGGGGTTCTCGGACCTTGCCTCCAGCATGTTCTCAGGGATGGGCGGACCGCGCGGGCGCCGGGGCGGAGGGGCCGGCAACGGGATCACGACATCCGGCAACATCGGCCTGAACTTCAGTAAGGAGTTTAACCCGAAGCTGACGGTCGGGGGCAACCTCCGTTATTCTCATTCCGACAACGACGCGATCAGCAAGAGCAACAGGCAGAATATCCTACCGGGCGACAGCACCTCCTTCTATAACGAAAACAACAACAGCAACACGCGCAGCGACAATGTGGCCGCCGACCTTCGTATGGAATGGAAACCGGACTCGCTCACCCAGATCATCTTCCGTCCGAGTTTCAGCTATAGCGACAGCCATAGCCGCGAAGGGAGCACCTTCAACACGCTGAGCGGAAACCGCGACACGGTCAACATCGGCGAATCCGACTATCTCTCCGACGGAAGCGGATACAACCTCAACGCCCGCCTGGAATTCAGCCGGAAGCTGAACAGCGAAGGACGTGTTTTCAGCGGATCTTTGTCGGGAGGACTAAGCGATTCCTATAATAAAGGACTGAACTATTCGAACACAGAATACCTGATGATGGCGGACGGCATGGACAACGAACTGGTGGACCAGCGTTTCCGTTACGACAACAAAGGGTTCAACTACCGGGCTTATCTGTCCTGGGTAGAACCGATCGGCCACAACAACTTCATCCAGGCCACCTACAGCATCCGGCAAAACAAACAGGAATCTCTGAAAAACTCTTACACCCGTGAAGAAGGAAACGAAGAGTATAATGTGTTGGACACGGCTTACAGCAAGAGCTACCGCAACAACTTCATCAACCAGCAGGTCAGCCTCGCCTTCAAAGCTGTCCGGGCAAAATATGATTACACGGTCGGTTTGACGGTAGACCCGTCCCATAGCACGAGCGAGAACTTCGTGGGCGACACGGTTCTCTCCAAGCTGTCGCGCAACGTGGTGAACCTTTCACCGATGGTCCGCTTCAACTATAAATTCGACAAGCGGACAAACCTCCGCATCAACTATCGCGGACGTACCAGCCAGCCCAGCATGACGCAACTGCAACCCGTGGCCGACATCTCCGACCCGCTAAATACGACAATGGGTAATCCGGATTTGAAGCCGACTTATACGAACGACCTGTTCGTCCGTTTCCAGAAATTCGTGCCGGACAAACAAACGGCTTTGATGGTGATGTTGAATTTCAACTATATAATCAACGACATCGTCAACAAGTCCGCCTATATCGGCAATACAGGTAAGAAGATGACGACCTACGACAACGTAAACGGGAACTACAACGGGAACATCCGCGTCCTGTTCAACACACCGTTCAAGAACCGGAAGTTCTCGATCAACTCCATGACAATGGCCTCTTATGCCAACAAAAACGGTTTTATCAATGAGGAGAAGAATACGAACAAGAACCTGATTCTGATGGAACGCGCCGGAATCGATTTCCGTTCCGACTACCTGGACCTCGGACTCAACGGTAACATCCGTTACAACGGGACACAGAACTCACTCCAGGGACAGAGCGAACTGAACGCTTTCAACTACGGGGTGGGCGGAACGACTACGATCTATCTCCCTCTCGACTTCAAGGTGGAAAGCGACATCAACTGGTCGACCAACTCCGGCTATTCAGACGGGTTCAAACAAAACGAAGTACTATGGAACGCCTCTGCATCCAAATCTTTCCTGAAAGGGAACCAAGCGACACTCCGTTTCAAGATATACGATATCCTAAAACAACGCAGCAACATCTCCCGCAGCGTGACCGCCAGTTATACACAGGATTCCGAATACAACACATTAGGTAGCTACTTCATGGTACACTTCATCTACCGCTTCAGTATCTTTAAAGGAGGAGCCAGCATGAACGACGTGCAGGGACCGGGCGGAAGAGGGCCGAGACATGGCGGTCCGATGGGGCCGCCTCCGGGTGGAAGATTCTAATGATTTATCCGTTACTTTTGGCTTGATCCAAAAGTAACCAAAAGATCAAGGCTGAACCGTCCGGTCTACTCCGGGCAAAGGCTACGCTGTCGCCTGCGAAACTCGCTTCGCTCAGACAGCGCAGGCTCTGGCTGCTCCGCCTTTCCCCTCCGCTTTACGCCTGTCCGCTTAGGCCTTTCATAGAAAGCTACGCTTTCTCTTAGGATGGCCGATACTGCCTGCTACATAGGTGTCGGTATCGGCCATCCCCAAAGAGCCGTCAGGCTCTACTTCCGGCCTAAGCTGGCGAGCGTTAAGCGAAGTGACCGGAGTGAGCGCCCGGAGCGTCTGCTGTTTGAGCGAAGCGAGTTTCAGACGCGACAGCGAACGAAGGGAACGGAGTAGCGAGGCAGGTTCGGCCTTGAACTTTTGGTTACTTTTCTTTCAAGAGAAAAGTGACAGATAGAACCTTTTGATCAGCGAAGGCTCCAATATCGCCGGATAAATCAAACCGTAAAGCGCTCCGTAGAAGTGGGCGTTATGATTGACATTATCTCCCGCCTTTTTCGCCATATACTGGCAATAGGCCAGGTAGATCACGCCAAAGACAATCCCCGGAATCGGCAGTACGGCAAAAAACAGAATCTTTCCCCACGGGTCCAGGAAGATGGAAGTGAACAAGACAGCCGATACAGCTCCCGAAGCACCTATCGATACATAATAAGGATCATTCCGCCTGCGGATCAGGTCATACAGCGAAGCGGCGACCATCCCGCCGAAATACAATCCTAAATAGCCGCCCGTACCGAACCCCAAATAGCCGAAAGCACGCTCCATATACGTCCCGAACGACCAGAAAGTGAACATATTCACAAGCAGGTGCGTCATGTCGGCATGTACGAAACCATGCGTGACCAACCGGTACCATTCCTTATTATGAACGGTACGATACGGAATGAAAGCCAACTTCCGGAACAACCCATGGTTGCCGAAACAGATATAGGACACGATAACCGTGATCCCGATAATAACATAAGTAATCATAGTCTATTCTCTAATTAATGACGTCAAATGTAGTAAAGATTGAACAATGTTTCCCTTATATGGTTTACAAAAACAAAGCTTTTGCATTTGCTATTTCCGTTTTAGCTTCCTATCTTTACGAATTACAACATACTGACAGATATAAAAACATCCGGAATGCTGGCACTCATACACATACATATACAGTGGATAGTAGGTATAATATTCATCATATTATACTGCGTCACCATTTTAGGATTGGTGCTGGTTATCATCACGGAGAACCGGAATCCGTTGAAAACGATCCCCTGGGTGATCGTGTTGCTGCTTGCCCCCGGTATCGGGCTCCTGTTCTATTTCTTCTTCGGGCAGGATAACCGGAAGCAACGGATCATCTCCCGGCGCACCTACAAACGCATCATGAAACGTCCGCAGGCAGGAAAGCTCCCGCAAGACACCTGTTCCGTCCCGGCCCACTACCAGCCATTGGTCACACTGTTGACCAACAGCAACCAGTCGTCCCTGCTCTACGGAAGCGACATCACGATCTACACAAACGGGACAGACAAGTTCCACGATCTGCTGGAAGAGATTGCCCAAGCAACCCATCATATCCATATTCAATATTATATCTTCTGCGACGACGAAGTCGGCAACAAGGTCAAAGAACTTTTGATAAGGAAAGCCCAAGAAGGCGTCGAAGTCCGTGTCCTTTACGACGATGTGGGCTGCTGGAACGTGAAAGACAAGTTCTTCAAGGAAATGTCGGATGCCGGCATCGAAGTCCATGCTTTCCTGAAAGTAGCATTCCCGGTCTTCACCAGCAAGGTAAACTACCGGAACCACCGGAAAATAGTGGTCATAGACGGTAAAGTCGGCTTTATGGGCGGCATGAACATTGCAGACCGCTATACGAAAGGGACCAGCTGGGGAACCTGGCGGGACACGCATTTCAAGATCATCGGAAAAGGGGTGCACGGTTTACAGGCCGCTTTCCTGATCGACTGGTATGTAGTCAGCAAGAAACTCCTGAACGAGAAGATCTATTATCCGCCGCTTCCGGTCTATTCGGACGATAACATCATGCAGATCTGCACCAGCGGGCCCGTCGGACAATGGCGTACGCTCTTGCAAGCGGCCATCTTCACGGTTGCCAACGCCAAGAAATATGTATTTATCCAGACTCCTTACTTCCTTCCGACCGAAGGACTGAACCAGGCTTTGCAGATAGCGGCTTTGGGAGGCGTCGACGTGCGGCTGATGCTCCCCAAGCGTTCGGACACGCGTACGGCGAACATGGCGACCCACTCTTTCATTGATGAAATGGTAAAGGCGGGCGTCAAGGTCTATTTCTATAAACCGGGATTCCTGCACTCGAAACTGATGGTGGCGGACGACGAGCTGACCTGCATCGGTTCCGCCAATATGGACTTCCGCAGCTTCGAGCATAATTTCGAGATCAACGCGTTTATCTACCAGCCTTCTTTCGCCCAGCAGATGAAGAAGGTGTTCCTGCACGACATGCACAGTTGCGAACGGCTGGTCCCGTCACGCTGGCTGAAGCGCCCGGTCAAGCAGCGCATAGCCGAATCGTTCATGCGCCTGTTTTCTCCCCTTCTTTGATAAAGATGGAAAAGTTCACCGAACCGTAGACGCGGTGCTGGTAGAAATAGGGCAACCCGGAGAAATCATTTGTCTTCGGATGTTCCATCACGAAGATTCCGCCGTCCCGCAACAGGTCGCGTTCGAAGACAAGCTTCGGCACTTCGGGCAATTCTTTCAGGGCATAAGGAGGATCGGCAAAGATGAAATCGAAACGCTGAGCCGGAGCCGAATGGAGATAACGGAAGACATCGCCGCGGATCAGCGTCAGCGAATCCGTTTTCAGTTCCTTGGCGACTTTGGCGATAAAAGAAGCATGCGCATTATTCTTCTCGACAGCCGTCACGCTCCGGCATTCGCGTGAGAGCAGTTCGAAAGAGATGCTTCCCGTCCCGGCAAACAAGTCGAGCGCATCCAATCCCTCAAAATCGATATGGTTGGAGATCACATTGAAAATATTTTCCTTCGCAAAGTCCGTCGTCGGGCGGGCGCTAAAGGTAGACGGGACGTCAAAACGTCGCCGTCCGTATATTCCACTTATAATTCGCATAATGATAAAGCTATAAGATCCAGCGGAGCCTGCAACACTTCCGGCCCCAGCAGATAGGCTTCGGAAGGGATCTCCAGCGGATCGATGTATTGTAAATAATTCCGCAACGTACTTGTTATAGCACTCCGTAAAGGCACATCGCCGAAAAGACGCAACTGGTCTTTCTGTTGATCCATTCCGGCCTGTTTCCATACATATAATATATAATACAAAATATCGTCCGTATGTTCATACTCGAACGAGTTCACGAAAAGCAGGTTTCCCTGCGCATAGCACGCCACATCCATCCTCCGCCGATGCAGCACGACATATAGCTGGCGGGGCAAACGTGCACGGCTCTGCCTCTTCCACAACGAAAGCAGCGGACTGACATGATGGACAAAACGGGGATTGACCAGCGAACGGGAACAAAACTCATAGACTTCCTCCTCCACCCCGAATATCAATTCCGCCTGTTCATCCTTCAGTTCATTGCTCAGGCAACGTCCTTCGGGGGAAGAAAACGCGAAGGCGAGCAGTTCGGCCTTCTGTTTCTCCTGAAAAACATCTTTCGGCACAAGCGTGTACTGAGGAGTGACACAAACCAGATTGACCTGTTTGTAGAACCAGGTCAGGAAATCATTTTCGAAGAAACATTCTTTCAAGGAAGAGACATAAGGTTTTGTCCGGTTGAACTCGACGTCTCTATAGAAGAAACTCTCGTTCACCGAAGGGCTGTATGCGGAAAAAGAAAGTCCACCCGACCGGAGCCGGATGGACATTATGTAATTTTCCGAATTATCAGCTGTTAACTTATCAGACAGGTTAATAGCCATAGGCAATCATTAATCTTCCCAGTTACCTGCGTTGTTATTGATTTCTTCTACGGAACCTACGCGCAGACCCGGATATTTGTTCATCTTTTCAGCCTTATCCTTCAAGTTGTACTCCAACTGCTTGTTCAGGTCGCCCAAATAATCATCATACAAAACGCCACACTGGAAGACTTTCACCGTATAACCGGAACCGGAAGTCAAAGTAGCCGTATCCATAGTGAACTGTACATTTGTTTCCGGCACGTTACGCAAATCGTCTACGTTATAGCCTTTGCCGAACAATGTATCTACAGCTGTCACCCAAATAGTGTCACGTCTGATCAATCCTTTCTTGACAGCTTCCTTTTCAGTCATACCTTTTTCAAGCTGTTCGTCCGTCAACACACCCTCCTTGATAAGGAACGGCAATTTTTCGTCCTTTAAGAACTTACACAGTTCATCGAAATTAGCGGCATGCACCTTGTGAATGTTCTTGTACTCGATCTGAGCTTTACGGATATCAATCAAACGTTGTTTGATCAAAGTCTCGCGCCGTTCCTTTTCAGCATCAAACTCCTTCGGTGTCATAATACTTCTGTAGCACATGTACGCAAGCAGTAATACTGCCACAGCCAATAAAATCTTTAATGTAACTTTCATGGTTTATATGTTTTTTGAATTTATTTCGTTCGGCAAATTTAAAAAAGAATATTTAATACACTACCTTTATCGCGAAAATTATTACGATCAAAATGATAAATAGTTATTTAAGCCGCCAAATTACACAAAATTTCCCATATAATCCGACCGAAGACCAGGTTTTAGCATTAAATGTCCTATCCGGTTTCCTGCTTTCGGAAGAACCGGATTCGGTTTTATTACTGAAAGGATATGCCGGAACGGGCAAAACGTCGCTGGTCGGAGCCTTGGTGAAGACGATGGCGGAGCTAAAACAGAAAAGCATCCTGCTCGCCCCGACCGGACGGGCGGCAAAGGTATTTTCCGGCTATGCCGGGCAGAAAGCGTTCACGATACACAAGAAGATATATCGCCAGAAAGCCTTTTCCAACGAACCGACAGGTTTTCATCCGGCCGATAATCTGCATAAAGACACGCTTTTTATAGTGGACGAAGCCTCGATGATCGCCAACGAAGGGTTGGACTCGTTCGTTTTCGGTACCGGACGCCTGCTGGACGACCTGATCCAGTATGTCTATTCCGGTGAAAACTGCCGCCTGATCCTGATGGGCGATGTGGCACAGCTGCCTCCCGTCATGCAATCCGAAAGCCCGGCTCTCAACCCGGAAATACTGCGGGGATATAATCTGAAGGTACAGGAAATCACGCTTACCCAGGTGGTACGCCAAAGCGAAGACTCCGGGATCTTGTTCAACGCTACCCGCCTACGGGATGCTTTGCGAAACGAGACGGTCGAGATTTTCCCCAAACTAAGGCTGAAAGGCTTCACCGACTTCAGGAAGGTAAACGGGGACGAACTGATCGAAGAGATCTCCTCGGCCTACAGCCGGGACGGGATCGAAGAGACCATGATCATTTCGCGTTCCAACAAGCGGGCTACCATCTATAATAATGGTATCCGCAACCGCATCCTGTATCGGGAAGAAGAACTTTCGTCCGGCGACCGGCTGATGGTTGCCAAGAATAACTATTTCTGGACTGCCGATAATAAAGAGATGGACTTCATCGCAAACGGCGAAATCATACAAGTGCTGCGTGTACGAAGGACTTACGAGCTCTACGGTTTCCGTTTTGCCGACGTATCGATCCGTTTCCAGGATTACGATCTCGAAATGGAGGTCAAGATCCTCCTCGACACCTTGCAGACAGATGCCCCCGCACTGCCGAAAGAGCTGAACGACAAGCTCTTCTATACCATCCTCGAAGATTACGACGACATACCGACAAAGGCCGGGAAGATGAAAAAGATGAAAGCCGATCCGCACTACAACGTCCTGCAAGTCAAATTTGCCTATGCCGTCACCTGCCACAAGGCACAGGGCGGACAGTGGATGAATGTCTTTCTGGATATCGGCTATATCACGGAAAAAATGCTTGGGGAAGATTTCTACCGCTGGCTTTACACCGCCTTTACACGCGCAACCCACCGCCTCTACCTGGTGAATCTGCCGGAAGAGTTCGAAGAGAAATAAACGACGAAGCCCCGAAAGCGTTTCCACCTCCGAGGCTTGTTTTGTGTACGCCTTCATCCTTCACAGGGGAAAGGCTACATTGAACTTTTCAATTCAATATACTTTAGTATTATTAATATTAAATCCGGCCGCCTGTTCGCCTGTCGCAGGGTAGTTGCCGTTTAACGGGCACACGGCCAAACACTTTAGAATTATTTGATTATAAAAATCTTCCTGTTGCCGGGAGATGAATCCCCCGGCAAGGGATATTTGTTTGTTTCTATTATTTTACAATTGCCTTTACAGCAGCTTCGCCTTCGACAGCTACTACTACCACACCTGCCGGAGCAGCGATTGTTGCGTCGCTTGAAGTGATAACTGTGTTAGCTACTTCCTGGCCTAAGATGTTAGTGATAACAACTTTCTTGCCTTCAGCGTTAGCGATTCTTACAGCGCCCTTCTGAGTGATTACAGCTACTTCAGATGCGTTGATTGCTTCGTTTGAAGTAGGAGCAGAAGCATTTTCTACAGTTACTTTTACACCTTCTGCAGCAGAACTTACAACCAGAACACCATTCAAATTACGAACGTAATCAGAAGAAGCTACATTCTTCACGTTGTATACACCTTCAGCTTCATCCTTAGCCTGTACAAATTCGAAACGGAAGTTATTGATGCCCTTCAACAATGTAGTCTTGTTTGCACCCTTACCGGCACCTGCTTTAGAATCGATTGTTACAGTATCAGGAGCCATTTCTTTCAACTTGCTGTCATAATTCATGACAATCAGAGAATCGGCGCCATAAGTCTTAGCTTCGCGGAATACAAAACGAGTTGCGCTATAAGCCGTATATTTATCCTTCAAAGCTGTAACAGCTGCTGAATCTTTTGCGTTGTACATGAACAGACGGCTTGCTTCAACACCTTCGGTAGCAGCAACACCCTTTGTGAGATAATAAGAAGGAACAGCCTGGTCTTCATATTTTGCAGTATCCAACCAGAAAACGAAGTCAGATTCAGCGTATGCAGCCTTCAAGTCGCCTTCGCGAACAGCAACACCATTATTCTTAGCATCCATTGCGAAATTGTCGCCTGTAGATGTTTTGATAGTTACATGCTTCGGCAGCGTGATCAAAGAAGCAGGAGACGGTTCTTCAACCATGTCGAATACATAAGCGTTTGTAGCAGTTGTAGCAACCAATGAAACGTTACCGTTCTGATCAACTGTCAGCTGATTTGCAGGAGTAAATTTCTTAGCAGCAACAGCACCAACCAATACTTCATACTGACCTTCGTTCTTTGTTGCACGCAGTGCGAATACTGTAGCAGCAGTCGGTTTTACAGTTGTAAATACAAGCTGATTCGATGTGTTTTTAACCAGATAATACTTTTCGTCTGCCATCAAGCTGTAAGAAGCGATATGAGAAGAATCGTCTGCCATAGCTTCTATAGATTCCTGTGTCATCTTAACCATCTGTGCATCTCCAATTTCACCCTTAACGAATGCCAAAGAAGAATCTTTCTTCATGACCATATAGCCGGCAGCATCACCGCTCAGGAATGATTTAACCTGCAATGCATATTTTGTATTTACCTGGTTGAAATCAGTAATATGTTTGTAACCAACATATTTACCGGCTTCACCCTCCGGAAGAGCAACAACAGCCAACTGGATCGTATCCGAACCCATCGCATAGATATTATTATCTGCATCGACAGTAAACAGCTTGCCACCTAATGTCACACCTGTTTCACGGTTCATAAATACATAATTGTTTGTACCGGCAACTTCTTGTTCAACAGTCCACTGTGAACGAGATACCAAAACAGAAGAATCACCAAAGGCTGTTGTAGTATAGAATGCTTTGTCTCTATTAGCATTCAACTTGCTTGCATCAGCCTTGTCTGCATTATTCTTAGAAATAATGAAGTAGTAAGCTTTTGTGTCCAGATCTGTTTTTGCATCACCCATGTTGAAAGAGATCACGGTTGTGAAGTCTGCAACATTATCAGGATAATAATCTGAAGAGTTTTTCAAAATCGGAGTGATCTGGATCTGGTTCTGAGATTTGCGGTAACCGACAACGGCCGCCTGATCTATTATTGCAAAATCATTAAAATAGACTTCACGCCACAACTGGTCATTATAAGGAGCTTTAGGAGCCCAAGTTTCAATTGCTAAAGAGTCACCATTTACATTATCTACATACTTTGTAAATTTGAATGCATAAGGTAACAAACTGTTTCTTCCTTTTGCAGCAGCATTACCAGTGTTCGTCGTTCCATAAGAGGCATAAGCCAATGTATCCACAGAAAAACGTACATAATCCTGAGTCGGTGTTAAACGAACCGTATCAGCGACTACATACATCTGAGGACGAACAGCATCTGCATCAGATGATTTCTGTCCTACAGCCTCCAAGTAAACAGCATTTGAAATAGTAGATGTAGTTGCTCCACGAGCACAAGTCGTTTTGCCTGCGGCAGTAGTATATGCTTTTGCTATCGTTGCATCAGCTGTAGCCAACGCTGCATCAAACAATGCATTTAAAGCAGAAGCGGCAGCAGAATATTGAGTTGATCCTACAAAATTAGCTGGATTCGCTGTTGTTAAATTGTCCGTTGTAGAAGTAGGATTCCAGGCCCAAATAGCATTATTAAATGCATCAAAGCTTGTTTCAACTTCAGGGGCAGCAAATAAAGCTCCTAAAGATAAACAGTCAGCTGTAGTAGTCAAAGTTGCAGCATCAGCAGTTATTATTGCGATTTTTGCAGCGGCAGCAGTGTAAGCGTCCAACTCTGTTTCAGACACAGTTCCATCGGCTTGTGTTTTAACAGCAGCAGCCAAATCTGTAACAGCGTCTATTTTTGTCTGATCACCAGACCCCAATAATGCATAGGCAGAACCACTGGCTTTTAAAGCATCAAGAGCCTTTTTATCTGCAGTAGCGTTTTCAGTAGTATACCCATTATCAGTATTTGCCGTTCCAAATGTAACTTCAGCACCACCACCTGTGTTATAAGGTGCACCATTAATAAACGATTTAAGACGTTGATCTAATAGTAAAATAGCAGCTTCTACAGTAGTTTTTGCTGTATTCATTTTTTCAAGTGCAGCATCTCTTGCAGCACTAAAACTTGGGTCGGGATCCAATAATGCATGAATCGGATGAGTACCATTTATTTCAGTAGCAGCCACAGCCTTCAACGTATACTTCGTAAACGGATTTTCATAAGCGTCCGAAGTTGCATTTGTCTTGAAGTTCAGTTTAAAGCCTTCAGAAGACATAACTGCAGCCAAAGCAGTAGCATCCAAAACTACCGGAGCCGGAGAGACTAATTGGAAATTAGCCGGGGAAGTGGCAGTTGCACCAGCACCTACAACAGACATCAACTTGATTGTGTTAGCACCTGTTGCCAACCACAAAACAGAGTCTTTTGCAGCCTTATCTGCTTTTACAGTATAAGTCAAATTGAAACTCGTTTCTGTTTGTGTAATCTGAGTACTTTGTGACCAAACCTTTACACTACCCGGACGAACACCCATTGCAGCTGTAGCATCTAAGTTGTGATTAGCACGACTCGGGTCCATAGAGAGTTTTTCACCAGTATATTTGTTTGTAAACTCATACTGATAAACTACACCACCGTTTGCAGTAGCAACACGTTTCTCTGAAACGCTCCACAACAGCTGATCAACCTGCTTTACTGTTAAAGTTGCAGGGTCATACAGGCACAAGCTATCGGCCTTTAGAGTCTCATCAGACAGGCCAACATACTTGTTAGATGTCGCTTCCTTCAAATGATAATACTTCTTTGCAGATAAATCCGCTGGACTTGCGTTTACAGCAGACAATCCACCGGCTACCAGAACGGCAGCCAAAAGAGTAGAAAATCTCTTGTTCATAATCATTAAAAATTAATTGTTAATAAAATAGTGTTTAAAAATCCAACAACTAATTTCACGAAGGGGAGAGCAACTCCCCGCGAATGATTATGAACGGGCATAAAAAAACGCGGGTCTATTGTCTATTATTTAAGTATAGGCATCTGGAAAAGCCCGCATAACAATAATAGAACAATAGCCCGCGCCTTATACGATATAAAACAATTTTCCCATAAGAATGGTAGATGAATTTATACGTAACCAGCGCAAGCATTTACTGTCCATTATCCCGTTATGCTTAAAATTTTCCAGATTTTATACTTAGGAATAATCTTCGTAAAATGCTTACAATATGTAAACGATCCCGCGCACTGTGAGCCGCTGCCCACTACGGAATCGTTGCAAAGGTAAATAGGTTTTCCGAATCAACAAGAAAAAACGCCCACTATTTTCCAAAATATATGGGTTACAGAACAAAACAATGCCGTTTATGCAACATACTCCCCAGGTTCCGGGGATAAAAAGGAAGATAAGTGAAACGACATTGTTTCCTGCCGCGAAACAAAAGTCTCCACGGTCGAAACTTTTGTTTCACGGCTTGAAACTTTAGTTTCGACCGATGAAACTAAAGTTTCCCTTAAGTGAAACTAAAGTTTCAAAGCAAGCGAATGTATGAAACTTTAGTTTCAAACTTTTTTTCGGCTGAAACTTTTCCATTTAAGTTGAAGGAAACAGAACGGTCGGATATTCTTATGATTGCAAAACATATAGGTTTCAAAATCGAGTCTCCAAACAGTGTGAGCCCTAATTACATAAAATAACCTGGGAGGATTTAGAGGATAATTTAAGAAAAACTGAATCTTGTGAAAATAAATTTGTTTTCGCCTTTCCTATATATAATATTTGCCTATATTTGTCCGCGAAGTATCAATAGTTCGACTAAAACATTTAATTATGGACAAATTTATCAATCCCTTCTCTGATTACGGCTGGAAAAAGATTTTCGGCAGTGAAGTAAGCAAAGATCTTATCATCAGTTTCCTCAATGAAGTCATCCAACAGGAAGTCATCGTCGACATCACGTTTCGCAATGTCGAGATGCTCGGTCTGAAGCAGGACCAACGTCGTGCTGTTTTCGATATTTTCTGCGAGAATGAAAAGGGGGAAGTCTTTATCGTTGAAATGCAGAAGAGCCGGCAGAAGTATTTCTCCGACAGGGTGTTATACTACGCCTCGTTCGCCATCCAGCAACAATCCATGATCGTAAAGGAAAGGCTCGAAAAGGAGCCGGACGAAATAGTCCGCAAACGCTGGAACTATCAGATCAATAAAGTATATGTCGTATGCATCCTGAACTACATCATGGAGCCGTCCCGTCCGGATAAATACCGCTGGGATGTCGTGCGCATGGATCGGGAGTTGAAAGTTCCTTTCAGCGAGACGCTCAACGAAATCTATATCGAAATGCCGAAATTTGTATTACCTTTGTCGGAGTGTGATACACTTTACAAGAAGTGGTTATATGTCTTAAACAACATCGAGATCATGGAACGATTACCGAAAGAACTGAACAATCAGATATTCCGCAAGCTGAAAAGCATCGTGGAGGTAGAGCGCATGACGCCCGACCAACGCCTGGAATACGAACTGAGCCTTTCCGTCGAACGCGACCTCTCCGCCGCCCTCGACACCAGCTTCGAAGACGGGATGGAAAAAGGAAAGGCGGAAGGCATGAAGGACGGAATCGAACAAGGTATGAAGCATGGAATGGAAAAAGGAAAAGAAGAAGGCAAAGCCGAGGAACAGCGTCTTATCGCAACCAATTTAAAAAAGCAAGGGATCAACATCGAAACGATTGCTCAATGTACCGGCTTGTCGTTAAAAGAGATCAGCGGGTTATAACCTGTTAATGCTCCATCCATTGAACCGGCCGGATTGTTTTGATACAAGATAATCCGGCTTACAGCATATGATACTTCTTCAACTCCTTCCTCAGTTCTAACGCTTTCCCGTCCGTGACCTTGTCCATTGGTGCCCAAAAACGATCGCTGTGGTTCATCTCTATGGTGTGGCAAAGTTCGTGAAGGAGGACGTAGTCGATCAGGTGCCAGAGCAGGAGCATCCCTTGCAGACATTGATCGCAGGGGTTTAGTTGTTGTTTTTTAAGAAATAGGAAAGATAATTGATCTTTTGCCTTTTATTTACGATATGTTTACCTATATTTGTCGTTGTAGTAATAACAGTTGCAACTAAAACAATTAATTATGGACAAATTTATCAATCCCTTCTCTGATTACGGCTGGAAAAAGATTTTCGGCAGTGAAGTAAGCAAAGATCTTATCATCAGTTTCCTCAATGAAGTCATCCAACAGGAAGTCATCGTCGACATCACGTTCCGCAATGTCGAGATGCTCGGTTTGAAACAAGACCAGCGCCGGGCTGTTTTCGACATCTTCTGCGAGAATGAAAAGGGGGAAGTCTTTATTGTTGAAATGCAGAAGAGCCGGCAGAAGTACTTCTCCGACAGGGTGTTATACTATGCCTCGTTCGCCATCCAGCAACAATCCATGATCGTAAAGGAAAGGCTCGAAAGGGAACCGGACGAAGTAGTCCGCAAACGCTGGAACTATCAGATCAATAAAGTATATGTCGTGTGCATCCTGAACTACATCATGGACCCGTCCCGTCCTGATAAATACCGCTGGGATGTCGTGCGCATGGACCGGGAATTGAAGATCCCTTTTAGCGAGACGCTCAACGAAATCTATATCGAAATGCCGAAATTTGTATTACCTTTGTCGGAGTGTGATACACTTTACAAGAAGTGGTTATATGTCTTAAACAACATCGAGATCATGGAACGATTACCGAAAGAACTGAACAATCAGATATTCCGCAAGCTGAAGAGCATCGTGGAGGTAGAGCGCATGACGCCCGACCAACGCCTGGAATACGAACTGAGCCTTTCCGTCGAACGCGACCTCTCCGCCGCCCTCGATACCAGCTTCGAAGACGGGATGGAAAAAGGATTGGAAAAAGGCAAGGCGGAAGGCATGAAGGACGGAATCGAACAAGGCATGAAGCATGGAATGGAAAAGGGTAAAGCGGAAGAGCAACGTCTTATCGCTGCCAATTTCAAAAGACAAGGGATCAATGTCGAGACGATTGCTCAATGTACCGGCTTGTCGGTGAAAGAAATTAACGAGTTGTAATCGACCGTTTTTTATCGGTAGAGTCAGTCGGGGTGTTATCTATTCAAGCACTCCGGCTGATTCAGTTTTACGTCTTGCCAGTTGCGAATCATTTGCACAATAGAATATTTTAGTGCGGTTACCCTGTAATTCCGTCAGCGCAGCCTGCGGGAATCTATTTTTTATGTATCTTTGGCTATTCAAACACCAAGACAAGGGAGAAAAGCCTATGTACAAGAATGGTAAATATCGGGAGACCGATAAAATGAGCGATCTGATCTGCGATAATTATCCGATGGTGCTCGTCATGAGCCGCTTCGGGATTGCACTCGGATTCGGTGAAAAGAACATCGGAGAGGTGTGCCGCCAAAACGGTGTCGATCCCTGCACGTTCCTGACCGTCGTGAACTTTCTGACGGAAGAGGTATCCGCGCCGGTGACGAACATTGACAAATGCCTGTCGATTGAGGCTTTGATCACTTATCTGCATAACGCACACGCCTATTTCCTGGACTTCCGGCTGCCCCATATCCGCCGCAAGCTGACAGAGGCGATTGCCGACTGCCCGAAAGACGTGGCGTTCGTCATTACCAAATTTTTCGACAACTATGCCGCGGAAGTGAACAAACACATGTCGTATGAGGAAAAGACGGTATTCCCATACGTACGGGGATTGCTGAAAGGCGTGAAAGATCCGAAATACAACATAACGATCTTCCGGAAACATCACGATCAGATCGAGATGAAGATCATCGAGCTGAAAAACATCCTGATCAAATATTATCCGGGGCCCGGAAGCAACCTGCTGAACAGCGTCTTGTTCGACATCTTCGCGACCGAACAGGACTTGGCGTCCCATAATCATGTAGAAGACTATCTTTTCGTGCCGGCGATTCTGGCTCTCGAAAAAACAATACAGTGATGCGCCTATGAGCACCCTATTAAACATAGCGATCGCCGAACCGTCCGCCATCATCCGAAGCGGGCTCGAAGCGGTATTGAAGCGGCTTCCCGGATTCCGCATCCAGATCATCGAAATAGCCACCGCGGAGCTTTTGCAGGAGACGCTTCGCTCGCACAGACCGGATATGCTGATTGTCAACCCGTCGCTCCCCGGTTGCTACACCCTGCAGCTTCTCAGGGAGGAAACCGGTTGTACGGAGATGAAGTGCATAGCTTTGCTCTATGCCGTCGCCGATCATGCCCTGCTGCGGCCTTACGACGACCAGATCAGCATCTACGACAGCCCTGACGAGATCCGTCACAAGCTGGAACGCCTCCATACGCCACCGGTTGAAGAAGTTGAAAACAAAGAACAACAGACGCTCAGCACACGCGAAAAGGAAATCGTGGTCTGCGTGGTCAAAGGCATGACGAACCGCGAAATAGCCGACCGCCTGTTCCTTTCCACACACACCGTTGTCACGCACCGACGCAACATCGCCCGCAAGCTACAGATACACAGTGCCAGTGGTCTGACCGTCTACGCCATTGTTAACAAATTAGTTGAACTAAACGACATCAAATTATAATCCATGAAGAAAAACAAACTGGCCGTCTTTACGTCGTGCCTTGTCCTGGCCGGGACATTCTGCACGCAGGCGCAAAACAACAAAACGCCACAGGAAATCCGGATACCGGATACCTACAAATTGACGAACAAGTCCATCTACCGGAACGGTTGGATAGACTTCAACAAGAATGGGAAAAAGGATGTATATGAAGATCCTGCGGCCCCGATCGACGCACGTGTCGAAGACCTTCTCTCGCAAATGACCGTCGAGGAAAAAACGTGTCAGATGGTCACGCTCTACGGCTACAAGCGGGTACTGAAAGACGACTTGCCGACGCCGGAATGGAAAAACCAGCTCTGGAAAGACGGCATGGGAGCGATCGACGAACATCTGAACGGTTTCCAGCAATGGGGACTTCCCCCTTCCGACAACCCGTATGTCTGGCCGGCTTCGCGCCATGCCTGGGCTTTGAATGAAGTGCAACGGTTCTTTATCGAAGAGACACGCCTGGGTATCCCGACCGACTTCACGAACGAGGGCATACGCGGGGTGGAAAGCTACATCGCCACCAACTTCCCGACACAGTTGGGATTGGGACACACCTGGAACCGCGACCTGGTCCACAAAGTCGGTTATATCACCGGACGCGAAGGACGGTTGTTGGGATATACCAACGTCTACGCCCCGATACTCGATGTCGGCCGCGACCAGCGTTGGGGACGTTATGAAGAGGTGTATGGCGAAAGCCCGTACCTCGTAGCCGAATTGGGCGTGGAAATGGCAAAAGGGATGCAGACCGATCATCAGGTAGCCGCCACTTCCAAACACTATATCGCTTACAGCAACAACAAAGGCGGGCGTGAAGGGATGGCACGCGTAGACCCGCAAATGTCACCGCGCGAAGTCGAGATGATCCATGTATATCCCTGGAAACGTGTCATCAAGGAAGCCGGCATCCTCGGAGTCATGAGTGCCTATAACGATTATGACGGATTCCCCGTACAGAGCAGCTATTACTGGCTGACGACACGCTTGCGCGGCGAGTTCGGTTTCCGCGGGTATGTGGTATCGGACAGCGACGCCGTCGAGTATCTTTTCTCCAAGCACGGGACTGCCGCCGATATGAAAGAATCCGTGTTGCAAAGCGTACTGGCGGGATTGAACATCCGTTGTACGTTCCGTTCCCCGGATTCATACGTCCTGCCGCTTCGCGAACTGATCGCGGAAGGGGCGCTGCCGATGTCCACGATCGACGACCGCGTGCGCGACATCCTGCGCGTCAAATTCCTCGTCGGATTGTTCGACCATCCGTACCAGATCGATCTGAAAGAAGCGGATAAAGAGGTGAACAGCGTCGAAAACCAGCAGGTCGCCTTGCAGGCTTCGAAAGAATCGCTCGTTCTGTTGAAGAACCAAGATGCTGTTCTTCCTTTAGACGTAAACAACGTTTCCAAAATCGCCGTATGCGGTCCGAATGCCGATGAAGAGGCATACGCTTTGACGCACTACGGTCCGCTTGCCGTAGAGGTGACCACCGTGTTGGAAGGTATTCGGAACAAGGTGAAACCGGATACGGAAGTGCTCTTTACCAAAGGTTGCGACCTGGTAGATGCCAATTGGCCGGAATCGGAACTGATCCGTTACCCGCTGACAGCCGAAGAACAGAGCGAGATCGACAAAGCGGTGGAAAACGCGAAGAAGAGCGATGTGGCCGTTGTCGTGCTGGGCGGCAGCAACCGCACGTGCGGGGAAAACAAATCACGTTCCAGCCTCGAACTGCCGGGCCGCCAGCTCGACTTGCTGCAAGCGGTCGTTGCCACAGGCAAACCGGTCGTACTGGTGCTGATCAACGGCCGTCCGTTGTCTATCAATTGGGCGGACAAATATGTTCCGGCCATCCTCGAAGCCTGGTATCCGGGGTCGCAAGGCGGTACGGCCATCGCAGACGCTTTGTTCGGCGACTATAATCCGGGTGGAAAACTGACCGTCACCTTCCCCAAGACAGTCGGACAGATTCCCTTCAACTTCCCCACCAAGCCCAATGCACAGGTCGACGGCGGACGCAATAAAGGGTTGGACGGCAACATGTCCCGTGTGAACGGCCCGTTGTATCCGTTCGGCTACGGATTGAGTTATACGACTTTCGAATATTCCGACATTTCGATTCAGCCTGCTGTCGTGACGCAGGTTCAACCGGTCACCGTCCGTTGCAAGGTAACGAATACAGGCAAACGCGCCGGAGACGAAGTGGTACAGCTATATGTACGCGATATCCTAAGCTCCGTTACGACCTACGAAAAGAACCTCGTCGGCTTCGACCGTATCCATCTGAATCCGGGAGAAACGAAAGAGCTTGCCTTCACGATCGAACCGCGCGACTTGCAACTGCTGAACAGTGATAACCATTGGGTGGTAGAACCGGGAGATTTCAAGGTCATGGTCGGCGCCTCGTCCGAAGATATCCGTCTGAACGACCGTTTCACGGTGGTGGAATATGGTAAAGAGCAGGCAAGCGCGTCGGCAGTTTCCCGGCAGCAGAAATCAGTTATTGCCAGCTCATCCCAAGCGTCTGCCCCGCTGGTATTGGACGGGAACCTGTCCACAGCCTGGAAAGCCAACAAAGGCGAATACATCACATTCGCACTTGAAAACAACGCCTCGCCGAACAGCATCGCGATCGCTTGGAAAGAAAAAAGCAAAGATGCAAAATTTGAAATCCAGCTTTCCGGTGGCGGAGGCCAGTTCCTGACCGTATATGAAGGGACAGTAGAGGCTACGAACGAACTGAAGAATTACCGGTTCAAAGGCACGACCGCCAGTGATATCCGTATCGTAATAACCTCCGGCAATGCAAGTATTTCGGAAGTCAAAATCAAGGAGTTGAAAAATTAAGAATTAAAAATTAAGAATTAAGAAATGGTGTCTTATGCATTCATTTCTTAATTCTTAATTCTTAATTTTTAATTCTTAATTTACAAATAGATTTCCCCAAAGAACTCCGGACAATGGAAGTTCGGAGTAGGAAGATCGATCGGGTTCCAGCTGACAAAATGCGGAAATTCCGTATCGTCTGCACATTTATAGAAGTTGCCCATTATCTTTTCCGGCAGGTTGTCAGGATCGAGGCCCATCAACCGGAAAGGAATGGCAACCACCAACTCCCAGCTATAGATACCCAGTTTCTCTGTAAAAGCGGTATGAGGCAGACTTGAGAAACGACGTATGGAAGCATATTCTTCGGCTGTCAGCGATTTCTTCGAATCACGCGATTCCCGATAGGAAGCATCACATGTACCGATACAGTTAAACTCGAAATTGTAGTAATTGGGATCATCCAGCCGCTTCATAAAAAACTCCACGCAACTATCCTGGTAGACAGGCGAACCATCCGCTTCATAAAGAGCTTTCAGGGAATTGCCTTTTACAAAGTAACGAATATACAGATTCACTTTCGATCTTGCGATATCGAAAGCCACGATCGGCTTATAGGGATACTCCTCCCAGTTAATCACGTCGATCGACTCTCGCTGGGCTTTTTCCATCAAAAAGCCTACGGACGACAGGTCCAGTACGTCCAGCGTTTCCAAATAAGGGACTTTCAGTTTCTTCATTTCAATTATAGATTTGGAGCAATGGCAGATGTAAATAGGAAGTCAGCAATACGGATAAAACTCCGATGACCGCCAAGACAATAATGACCGATCCGACTATCCTATTCAACAGCCATATACCTCGCACGTTAAACCATTTCTTTAATTTAGCCACTATATAAGTGATTCCGAACCACCAGAGAACAGCTCCCACCCCAATAAAGACGATGCCTCCCAACAACATCCAAACAGAATGTTCCGGCAGGACAAAGCCAAAGCGGGCAAACAAACCAATATATAGTAATACGATTAATACGTTGCTAAAGGTAAGAAGAAAAGCCGTAATAAAATCCTGGGTGAAGGATAACTTTTTCTCCCGTTGTTTTTTGAGATTCCGGACAGGATTGGACTGGAAAATATAATAGCCGAAAATGCCCAGTACGATACTGCCGATCAATTGCAAGGGAGCCTGGTTCGCCTCCACGAAATTCACCACGACTCCCATCCCCAGGCAGGTCAGTGCAGCGTAGATCACGTCCGACAGAGCAGCCCCCAATCCGGTGACAAACCCGTGCCAGCGTCCTTTGTTCAGCGTTCGTTGTATGCACAGCATACCGATCGGACCCATCGGGGCGGAAACCAGTACGCCAATCACAATTCCTTTACTTATCAATCCCAGCATTATCCTTTTATTTTCTGCCTAATGATTTGCAAAGATAACGCAAACCGGGAGCAGAATAAAATGAACTCGTCCTTTTTAACTAAAAAACGCCTGCAGGAATGTTTTTTAGATTACCTACAGGCGTTTTCACACTTTATGCAAAAAGACTATTTAGCCTTTTCCTTTTCTAAAATAGCTTTCAACTTTGCAACGATTTCGGGATGTTCGGCTGCCAAATTCTTCTTTTCGCCGATATCCTGTTTCAAGTTGTAAAGCTGTTCTTCCTTGCTGTTGCCCAACTCGATATTGGTCAGTTTCTGATAGGCGGCGCCATTGCTCGGAGCAATATACTTCCATTCGCCGTCGGAAACAGAAAGAGAACCGGCCACTTCGACCACATAGTCGCGTCCTTTCCGGTCTTTACCCAAGAAAGCATCCAGATAATCCTGGCTGTCAGGACCGGCGCCCGCTTCAAGAGTCTTGCCCATCAGGCTTGCCATAGAAGCATACAAGTCGACCTGCGAAACCAATGCATCGGAGACACCCGGTTTCACCTGCGCCGGCCAGCTCACGATCATCGGGATGCGGGTTCCGGCTTCGAAAATACTATATTTGCCGCCACGGAACGGTCCCCAAGGCTTATGGTCGCCCAAAAGTTCAACGGCACGGTCTGCATAGCCGTCATCGACCACAGGCCCATTGTCGCTACTCAGAACGATCAGGGTGTTTTCCGTCAGGCCTGCTCTGTCCAATGCATCCATAACCTGTCCGACCGTCCAGTCGAATTGCAGCAAAGCATCGCCACGGGGACCCATACCGCTCTTCCCTACAAAGCGGGGGTGCGGCCAACGGGGAACATGCGCATCATTGGTTCCGACATACAGGAAGAACGGTTCGTCCTTGTGGTTCTCGATAAACCGGACAGCCTTACAAGTAATACTGTCCGCTATGTTCTCGTCTTCCCACAAAGCCTGTTTGCCGCCTTTCATATACCCGATACGGGAGATACCGTTTACGATCGCCATGTCATGCCCGTGGTTCGGGCTCGGTTTGAGCTTTGTCAGCAGTTCCGGATGGTCTTTCCCCAACGGTTCGCCGGGAAACGGTTCCTTATAGCTGACGGCAATCGGATCATTCGGATCGAGGTTCACGATCCGCTGGTTCTCGACAAAAACACAGGGGACACGGTCGGCTGTAGCCGCCATCAGATAGGAGTAATCGAAACCGATATCCGTCGGCCCCGGAGTGATAAAGCCGTTCCAGTCCTGCGTACCGGTCTTGTCGCCCAATCCCAAATGCCACTTCCCGATCGCACCGGTCGTATAGCCGCATTCGCGGAACATATCCGCAACGGTCGGCTGTTCGGGACGGATCACCATACCGGCATCTCCGGCGGCAATCCCCGTATCGTTTCGTCTCCAGGCATAATGTCCGGTAAACAGGGAATAGCGCGAAGGCGTACTGGTCGCAGCTACCGCATGTGCATCCGTAAAACGGACGCCCCGCGCCGCCAGTTTTTCCACATTCGGCGTATGGATCGTTTTCGATCCGTTGCAACTCAGGTCGCCATAACCGATATCATCGGCTATCAGGAAAATAACGTTCGGTTTCTGCTGCTGCGCTACTTTCTCTTCCGCCTTTTGTTTGTTTCCGGAACAGGAGGCCAGCAAGGTGGCCCCTATTCCTAATACGATTGTTGATTTCATGATAATAATTTATTTATGTCGCTTCACATGACTACACCCTATCGCAAATTCGGATTTATATCCTGTTCCGATTGCGGGATCGGCCATTTATAATCCTGATCCTGGCGGAAAGCACGGCTGTTCACCCACCATCTGCCATATTTGTCCGGTTCGCCGGCCGGTTTGACACTTACGCGTTTCGAACCGGGGAAAGGAGCACCGTAAATATCGCCATTTAATGCTTCATGTGCAATACCCCAACGCAGCAAGTCCCAATAGCGGATACCTTCCATCGCCAGTTCGACGCGACGCTCGTTCCGTAAAATAGGACGCAACTTCGCGGCATTCACTTCCGTGATTGCCGGCATCTGTACAGATGCCCGACCTCTTACCTTATTGATGGTTTCATCCAGCAAGGCTTGCGTGATCCCCTCACCGGCTTCCAGTTTGGCTTCCAGATAGCTCAACAGAACTTCCGCATAACGGATAACAGGAACGTTTCCTCCATAACTGTTCAGGTCACCGGAGAAAGTCTCATCAAAATACTTACGCATCATAAAACCGGTCTGCGTGGTCTGTCCTCCCATCACTTTGTCCGGGCTTTGAGAATCCGGATGGCAGTCATAGACAGAACCTTTAAAAGCAGAACCATTATAATAAATGGTATAATCCAGGCGCGGATCTCTGTTTTCGCCCAAGTTATCCGGGTTATACAGCGGGCTGTCATAGCTGAACGGCGTACCATCCTTGAACTGATAAGCTTCAAACAGGCCTGCAGCGACGTTAATCAGACACCAGCCTCCGTCTTTTACGGGGAAAGCATGCTGAGGAAGTGCATTTCCGGCTTGGTCCTGCAGATACTGCATAGAGAAAATGTTTTCATTGCTATTCTCGTTCGACGGCAAGAAAAGGGAAGCATAATCCGGGTCGATCGCATTGTCGCCCAAGTCTATGATCTCTTTATAAGCGGCTGCCGCTTCGCTATATTTCTTGGCAGCCAATAACGTACGTCCCAAGAACGCAAGAGAAGCTTGCTTGCTCGCACGTCCGGTTTCAGAACCTTTCAAATCCTTGAAACGAGGCAGGTCGGCAGCGGCTTCCGTAAACTCTTTAATAATAAAATCAGTAATTTCCGCTTTCGTATTTTTCTTTACCGTATTCGCCTCATCTTTCGTCAACACTTTTGTAACCAGCGGTACATCCTGGAAAAACTGAGACAGATAAAAATACTGGGCAGCCCGGATAAAACGAGCCTCTGCCGTGAAACGAGCTACGACAGCCGGATCGCTCAGGTTGCCGATACCTTCCAGAAAACGGTTGCAACGGGCAATCTTGGCATACGAATTCTCCCAATACGCTTTTGTATAAGCATTATTCGATAACAAAGTACCGTTTGTCATCTTATGGAAATTCGAGTTCGTCCCACGACGGTCGTAGGCATTATCCGTAGGAAATTCCATAAAAATCAAACCGCCATACGACCACCAGTCCGTCGGGGTATATTCCGGAGAGTTAAACAATATATTCCCCTTATAAACACCGGTTAACGCCAATTCCGCATTGTCTTCACTGGTCCAGAAATCATTTTCTGCAAACTTATCCAGCGGATTCCGGTCCAGGTCACACGATACGAAGGTTGTCGTAGCCGCCAGTAAAGTGAAAATAAAATATTTAATTCGTTTCATGTCTTTTAGAATTTAAAGTTTACACCAAATGTATAAGTTGCCAATATCGGGTAATAGTTTCCGGATGTATTGATTTCCGGGTCCCATCCGGGTTTATACTTATTCCAGCAAAGAGGATTCTCGGCTTGTACATACACACGCAAGTTGCTGATCTTGGCAGCCTGCAACATCTTCTTCGGGAACGTGTATCCCAATTGAATATTTTTCAGACGGATATAAGAGGCATCCTGAGTCCAGAAATCGGAAGTGACGATATTCGGCGTCGTGGAGTTACTCAAGTCCTCCAATCTCGGATAAGCCGGATAGCGGGTCGGATTAGCCGGGTCAAAACGTCCTTCGGCCTGCCATTTCTGGATATTGCCGTCACCTCTGAAGGCCCAGCCGGCAAAGCCGTCCAACATACCGGTCACACCGGCAACCCCTTGCAACAATACCGACAGGTCCAACCCCTTATATTCCACACCCAAGTTCAGCCCGAAAGTGAATTTCGGAATACGGGAACCCAAATACACACGGTCATAATTCGGATCGATCTTGCCGTCAGGCACACCGTCCGGTCCGCTGATATCCTTGTAACGGATATCTCCCGGCTGCGGATTAGGCGTAACCTTGCTCTGGTCATGCCAGGACTTTATGTCTTTTTCATCCAGAAAAACGCCATCGGAAACATACCCGTAATACATCTGAATCGGATAATCGATGAACAAATCACTACCATTTCCAACCAGACCGTTCAACTGTTCCACATTACCGACACCTAAAGTCACCAGCTTATTCTTAATGATAGACAGATTGGCATTCACATTATAAGAGACCTCCCCGATCTTATTACGATGTCCTACCTCAAATTCCCAACCGAAATTCTTCAACTCTCCGGTATTCATCTCCGATATCTTCTGTCCTAAAATAGTAGAGACACTTCCACTCGGTTTATACAGGATATCGTATGTACGGCGATTGAAATAAGAAGCGTTCACACTCAGCAAACCGTTCCAGAAGACAGCTTCCAGACCACCGTCGACGGTTTCCGTTTCTTCCCATTTGATGGTCGGATCTACAGCCGTCGTGACAGCGGCACCTTGCGTATAAGTATCTCCGAAAGGATAGTTCTGTCCCAGTTCATATACGGACTGGTACGGGTAGTTACCGATATTCTGATTACCGAGGCGTCCCCACGATACTTTCAGTTTTAAGTTGGAGATGAAGCCCAGCGATTCGTTTTCCTTAAAGAAATTTTCTTCCGACAATCTCCAGCCGGCTGCAACAGACGGGAAGAAACCGAACTTTTTGCTTTGAGGGAAACGGGAAGAACCGTCATAACGAACCGTAGATTCAAACAGGTAACGTTCGTTGAAATTATAACGGAGACGTCCGAAACCGGATTGGATCGCCCAGGCATTCCCGGTTCCTTCCGATTTCTGGTTATCCGGTGAACCGGCATTCAGATAAGGCAGGTCGTTTCCAGGGAATTTATCGCGCGACCCCTGTACATAACGATAGTCTTCCTGCTCCCAGGAGTAACCGGCCAAGATGCCGAAAGTATGTCCGCCGATTGTCTTATTATATTCGGCAGTCGCCTGGAAAGTCTTATAAATCGTCTTGCCCATCTTATGCTTTAACTCGGACGGACCCAACACACGGTCGCCGGAAAGCTTCATCGTCGAACGGTAAGTGCGTTCTTCACCGTTCGTATAAGTATATGCGCCGATAGCGGACAATTGCAAATCTTTGATCGGATTATAATCCAGGCGGACATTGGCATTTAAAGAAAATTCCGGATTCTCATAGAAAGAATCGCTCTTGATCCATCCGGCAGGCGTTCCGTGCAATTCACGTCCGGCGCCAAACGTACCGTCAGACAAGACAGTTGGCGTAAGTCCGGGGAAACGCAAGGCTTTCTGAATAAGGATCAACATATTATCGGCATCGTCACCACCCGGAGCCATCGGTTCTTTCCGATTGCCATATACGCCGGACAGGCGGCTGGTCAACTTCAGTCCCGGCAGGATTTCGTTGATCAGGTTCACACGGGCATTGTAGCGCTGGTAATCGTTTTTCTCCACGATACCGTTCTGTTTCAGATAACCGAATGAAACCATATACCGGTTCTGTGCGTTACCTCCGTTAACCGTCACGTCATGCCCGGTCTGCAAACCTTTGCGGGAAAAAACTTCATCCAGATAACGTGCATTGGCATAATGATCCGGATCGCTGCCGTCTCTGAACTTCTGGATTTCCTCCTGCGTATAAGCCTCACGGCCTACCGCTTCATTGTAGAGAGTCGCATATTGCCAGGTATCGACAAATTCCGGCAATGCCGTAGGCGTGTTGAAACCGACATATCCGTTATAACCGACAGAAACCTTCCCTTCCTTACCCGTTTTCGTCGTCACCAGGATAACGCCGTTTGCGGCACGCGAACCGTAGATGGCTGCCGTCGAAGCATCCTTCAATACGGAAATGGATTCTACATCTTCCGAGCTGACATCGTTCAGCTTGCCGGGGATACCGTCGATCAGGACCAAAGCATCCGATTTGTTGCTTTCACCGCCAAAAGAACCGACACCACGCACACGGATCTCACCGCCGCTATTACCCGGACGTCCCGAACGCTGGATGACGGTCACACCCGCCATCTGTCCGGTCAAGGCATTCGACAACTGCGGGGTCGAACGGTTTTCGAGTTTCTCGCTGCCGATCTGGGCGATCGAACCGATCACGTTGACCTTCTTTTCCGTACCGTAGCCGACAACGACCACTTCGTCCAACGCCTGCGAGTCTTCGGCCAGTTGTATGGAATAGTTTGTTTTATCGCCCACAGTCAGTTCCTTCGTGATGTAGCCGATATATGAAATCTGTAGTTTGGATCCTTTCGGAACGTCAAGGGAGAAGTTTCCGTTCATGTCGGTGATCGTTCCGTTTGTCGTGCCCTTCACCACCACGTTGGCGCCTGCGATCGGGCCGAAAGCATCCGAAACGACACCCGTGATCTTGCCATCCTGCTGCACTTCGCCCAACAGGACGATCTTATTGTCTTCTATACGATAGGTATAAGAAGAAAGAATCTGGTTCAAAACCTCTTTGATATTTCCGTTCTTGACATTCAGGTTAACATGTTTCGTCATATCAATGGCGGAGTTATTGAAGAAAAACACGAACTGCGTATTCGCTTCAATGGATCGGATCGCTTCTGCAAGCGTCACATCAGACAGGCTCAGATTTATCTTCGCGTTCTGGGCATAACTTTCCACTGCGGACAGTTGGAAAAAGGAAATGGCAACAAATAAAAGTATTAGCTTCATTTTCCTGAATAAATTAATGTTAAGAATGGGGATAGCTATCCCATTCGTGGACTTTTTTTTCATACATTTGAATGTTTAAAGTTTTACATTTTGCTCTCACGCTCTTACCTTTGAGAGCAGTTTGTTTAGTTTTACATCAGGCGGATGCTGGTAACATCTGCCTGATTTTTTTGATGTTTTTCTGAATCTTAGATCATAGGCAATTTATTTATCGATTACTATTTAGGACTGATTATTATTTTATCTCCCTTGATCGTGTAGCGGATCGGGCTGATCAAAGTCAACAACTTCAAGATTTCTTCCGGCGACTCTTTCCGGATGGTCAACGACAAGCGATGATCGAGCGGAACTCCTTTCCTGCATTCTATATCCATATTATACCAGTGCTTCATCCGGTGCAGGATGGTCGACAGCTTTTCGTTCGTACAGACCAATCTGTCACCGATCCAGATGATATAATCGGAGGCATCCACCTCAGCCAGACTATAGGTTCCGTTCTGCCTGTTGCAGGAAATCCGTTGGTTCGGTTTCAGGATGATCCCTTTGCTCATACCGGACAAAAGGACTTCCACCTTACCTGAAAGCAAGGTTGTTTCGATCGTTTCCTTATTCTCATAATTGTTAACATTGAAATGAGTGCCCAACACGTTGACGACCATCCCGTCCGTCTCCACAAAGAAAGGCGCCTTTTCATTGCGTACGACTTCGAAATAACCTTCTCCTTCCAACTTCACAAAGCGCTTATCTTCAGAGAAACGTTCCGGATAGATCAACCTGCTGTTGGCATTCAGCCAGACGGTCGTCCCGTCCGGCAAGCTCACAGGCCCTTTGCTGTCTTTTCCCATAATGACACGGTTCATCACCAACTGCTCTTGAGTTGAAGAATCGAAAAACCGATTTTGTCCGGCAAAATACCCACCCAGCGAGCAAGCCAACAGTAGGGCGACAGATGCGGCAACTTTCACGAAATAAGAGAGGCGTATCTGTTTCCGTACTCTCTCTTTCGCCTCGATCCCGGCCATGAAACGCCCGAAAGCCCGCTTCACCCATTCAGGATCCGAGACCGGAGCTGCACCGCTTTCCAGCCACCGATCTCTTATTTCGGAAAAGACTTTCTTATTCTCCTCACCGGCCCTCAGCCAGCCAAGAAGAACTTCCTTCTCCTTTTCCGAAGCATTTCCTTGTAAATATTTTAGTATTATATCGTTCATTTTTGATTGCATTCTTTATACCTATCACAAAACAAAAGCGGACATCCCTACCTCCGAATTGAAAAAAATTATATTTTTGCTAAAAAAATATCCAGAGAGAGAAGCAGAATATCATGAAAGTACCGGAAGAATACAGTCTGAAAAAAAGACACGACAGAGCAAATGACCTGTCGCTATTCCGGGAACTGTTTGAGGCCTATTTCAAAATTTCAGTCACTTACGCTTACCGCTTCGTGGGCGACTGGCAAGCCGCCGAAGATATCACCCAGGATGTTTTCATGTCACTTTGGGAGAAGAAGGAGAACATCGACTTCAACGATCCGATCAAGCCCTACCTTTACCGCGCCGTCTATAACCGTTCCATCAATTACCTGAATTCAGCCCTGATGCAGAAGCGCATCGAAGGCATCGATACGATAGACGAACTGATCAACCAGGAGATTCTCGGCTACAACCAGCATGACACGCTCTTGCTGAAAGAGATCACCGACGAGATCAACCGGTTTGTCGACACTCTTCCGCCCCAATGCCGGACAGTCTATAAGCTGAGCCGCGAAAAGAACTTGCGGAATAAAGAAATAGCCGCCCAACTGGAAATCAGCGAAAAGGCGGTAGAAAAACATATATCCAAAGCATTGAGCGAGATACGCAACCACTTGGTGCGCCTCGATATCCTTTCCATACTGGCTTGCCTGATCGGGAATTCTTCCTGCCAGTAGTTTTTGAGATTTTGCACAAGTTCTATAAGTTCGTTGCCAAATCAATGAAGAATAAAATAAATCTCCTAAATCTGGTTATTAAAAAAACAGACAATAACCCTTATTGGGACGTTTTTCTATTTGGAATGAAATCTCGGACAATTCGTGTTTGACGTTTCCCTCTTTTTGACCGGAATTAATAAGCAGCAAATAAAAAGAGGTCGGCAGGAAATAGAAAAAACGAAGTCTCATTGTCACTGAAAAGTAAAAAATCCTGACATTATGGAAAAGCCAAACTCCCGGAGAATCGTTTGTAGCAAACGAATGTTACCGGCAGACCCTAATATTTCAAAAGAAATTTACCTCTTTGCCGGCATGACGACCGTCTTCACCACCGCGACGACCGTCTTCACCGGCATGACGACCGTCTTCATGGCATATCCCCCCGGCAACTCGCGGCGATAACGACCGTCTTTGCGGCAAAAAACCGCACACCTCATAGTAAAAAACCCTTTTTGCCTGATAAAGAACCGGTATTTGCAGTTATTCACAAAGAATGTGTTTTGTTGTTAACGAAACAATATTCTACAATAACCCCTCTGCCGGATCAGCATAGGAAGGGAAGATTTTATCCCGATATAACTTGATTATCCAATAGGAACGGAAAACGATAATACAAAATAAGCAAATGGAAGCGTAGGAAATTAACAAAAAAAGACACGAGGGGTTACCTTGCTCGAAAAATACCCGAAAACAGCCTTTTCATCAGTCGAAACCAAAAAACTTAACACACTGAATAATAACGGAATAGCCAAAACTGACCAATCTTAAAAATTGTTATTCTTACATTGCCAAAATCGGGGAAATATGATTATAAATTATTGATAAATAGCAAGTTGGGAAGGCAGGAAAAATGACTAACGAAAACGTACGTTTAAATTCGTCATTTTTCAGCTACAAAAATAGGCATTCCTTTTTAACCTCCAACTATTTCCACCAAGAAATTTTCCATTTCTATATCCTTTCTTATCAATACGATAGCGAAACGAGGACAAAAATTGCCTTTCTCATTACGAAGCACAAAGAACGGCAAAAAAAATGACTAAAAAAAACGTACGTTTTAGCTCGTCATTTTACAAGGATTAATAAAAACGGCTGAAAGCCAGCCGTTTCAGAGAACGACATTATAGATTCAATATACATTATTATTAATTAAACATTTTAGATTATGAACAAAAGATTTTCTACTCTTTTGGCTACTGTTCTGGTAGCTGGTGGATTGTCTTCGACAGCGATGGCTGCAGGTAAACTCTTGGACACAACCAAGTATTATCATGTAGCATTGTCTGGAGATGCAAACAGCCGTGTAATTATCGGTCATAGCGAAGATGGCAAGAGAGACTCTGTTGCTATTGTAAAGACTGATAATGTTAAGTCTTATGAAGATTTCAATGCTACATTGTGGAAACCGACTGTAGAACAGAAAGTGAATGCTGCTGGTGGCGTTTATTATGAAATCAAGTTGGTTAACAAAGACGGACAAGAATTGTCTGTTTCCAAAAAGGATGTGAAAGCATCTCAAACCTCTTTCTATAAAGCAAAGTATGCTTATATCTCTTCTACGGATGGTATTGGGAAAATGGGGGTTGATGAATCAGTTGTTTCAATCGACAAAGACGGAAAAATCACTTTCCTGAAAGGTCCTGAAGCTCGTACCAATATTTATGATGCGACAGCAGGTAAAATGTACCAGTACGCATTGGTTGTAAAAGGCAATGCTGTTAAAGTGATGATGGCAGAAGGTACTCCGGCTGAAGTTCCGACTGTAACTCCTGCTGATGGCAACGTTATGAGTTTGTATTTGATCGATGCTACTGCTAATGCGACAAAACCTTATGACTTGGCTGTAGCCGATTTAAACAAAGATGTCAACGATTCTTTCGAATTGAAGTTTTCCAATGACGTAAAGAATAACGCATTCGAAAATCCGTTTACAGCAAACAAATTGCGTGCTGTCGGCTTTGAGGCCATTTATACATCTGCCACTTCAACAAGCACATTTAAAGCCGATTTGGCTGCTGCAAAGAAGTTGACAGATAAGGCGTTTACAGAAATGGACGCTGCCATCAAGGCTTGTGAAGCAGAAATCAAGACAGCTATCGATTACGTTCAGAACAATGAGGTTCCGGCTGATTCAAAGTTGAGCGCTGCTATTCCGAATTCAGTTGATTTGGCTGGTGCAGTTGCAGAACTTGACAAAGCAAAACAGTTGTATTTTAATCCAAATTCAACAACAAATGGAACTGTCCAGGATTCTTTGAATGCGGCAAATGCCAAATTGAAGGCTTTGGCTGACACGACATTTACTAAAGCAGGCAAACTGCCTAAAACTTCAAAACTGTTGGCTGATTATAACGCCGCTGCAGCTCAAGTAAAAAGCATGCTTGCAAAAGTAAAGAAAGAGACAAAGCAGGCTTATCATGATGTCGATTCAATCATGAATGACTATATGGTGAAGCCGTATTTGGAAACAAGTGAAGCTCCGAAATTTGGCACTGAAAAAGGCAAGGCTGCGAAGGCACTGTTCGCAACAGCAGATGCAGGAAACTTGGTATTTGACCAGTTCCAGACAGGTGCAGCAACTACTATTGATAATGGAAACAGTGGAAAATTAAATTCAGAAAACATTCAAGCTCTTTTGACGGCTATCCATACTTCTGCTTCTGCTACAGGTTTTACTACATCAAAAGATATCTTATCTGAAGATCCGACAGCTTCCGAATTCGTAAAGGCTAAAAACCATTACGCAATCGCCATTGTCGATTCATTGATTGAAGGTAAGCAAGCCTATCTTTGTGTCGATACTAATTACGTGGCAGAAAAAGAACAGTACTTTACATTTAGAGCAGATACATTACATGCAGTAAATGAAGAAGGTACAGAAGTTGTTCCTGCATTAGGACAGCACGCAAATCTGTTTGCTTTCCAATTGACTGTTGATCCTGAACTGATCGCCGGTGATGAAGTGACTATTAAAACTTTCATGCCGACAGCAACTGCTGCAGGCAAATGGTATTCTGAAGGCTTTATACCAAAGGCTGCTCAAGTTGTTATCCGCTCTTTAGCTAACAATACTCACCGTGAAGTATCTGTAGCAGCATCAGATGATCCTGCCACAAAGAATACTAAGATCACGTTCAAATCAATAGAAGGTCCGAAACCGGCATTTGAAGTAGGCGATGTATTCTTCATCAAGAGCTTGAAGAAAGAAGATACAAGAAAGCCGTATCAGGTGATGACTTCTACAACAGGTGATGAAATTGTAGGTGCTACTGCTGTTTACAACAGTGTTCCGGCTACTCAGTGGATTGTGACTGCTGCAAACAAATTGGAAGGCACATATCAGTTGGCTAACCGTGATGCAAATAAAAACTTCTTTACCACTACTACTGCTAAGATCATCGTTAAAGATGCTGAAAAGAACATCTATGTAGCTGCAACTACTAACAAAGATACATTGGAAATCACAGCCGTTCCTGACCAGAAAGACGAATACTTGGGTTACAAGCACATCAACGATGCAGATAAAGATCATCTGACATTCAAGTTGACTGCTACTAACTTCGTTAATCCGGAAGCTAAGTTCTATTTGACAATGGATGCAGACTCTTCTGTAGTTGCTACTGCTGATGCAGACAAGGCTCTGGAACTGAAAGCTAAGAATGGTGGCACACTTGTAAAACTGAACGATGCTAACTTGAGCGCTGCTTCTTACGGTTTTGAGCTGTATTTGGGTAACGATACGTTGTATTTCAATGACGATCAAAGCGATCTGCTATTGACAAAAGATAAACAGCATGCTGATAATACAGTTAAATTGCGTCGTGTAAACGATAACGCAAACCAGTACGAACTGTTATGGAATGTAAAAGAGACTGGTGATCCTAAAGTTGCTGCCAATCTGAAATCATCCAAGATTGCTATCGACCAGAACGGTAAAGCTGCTGTTGTTGCAGAAGATGAAATCACCAACTGGGCATTCAACCTGGAATCTGCTGTAACAGAAACTTATCTGAATATCACAGACGCTCCGAAGAACGTTACAATTTCTCTGATGGGTGACGAGGCTTCTAAGGTAACAGCTGTTAAACCGTTCGCTGTAATCAAACGTACAGGTTTGGAATTGAAAGCTGCTGCAACAGACAACGATTTCGTTCTTGGTTTGGATACTGCCTATGTGAACCGTCCGGACAACTACCGTTATGCTTATTATATCACAAAACCGGTTGATACGGCTAAGGTTGGCGCATTCGATACAAAGGCTTATATGGTAAGCTATGCCGACTCTATTGTTCATAACAGCGATACAGTCAAATACAATCAGGATGGCCTGACTCGCATCGGTTTCGTTCACGCTAACCGTGTAGAATTCGGCAACAACGATTCTTTGGCTATCGCTAAACCGGCTGCAAAAACAGCGGATACACTGAATATCGTTGATAAGAAGGGTATCACTCCTGCAACTTGGGCATTCCCGATCGACGAAGACAACGAAGGTTATTACAGAATCGAAGTTAAGCCTGCTGATAGCAAGACTGAAAAGACTTATGTAAGCTACCTGAACGGTGTATTGGTATTGGGCAATAAAGAACAGGCTCAGTTGTTCGCAATCAACGATACAGACCTGACTCCGACAGACAACGAAAAGATCGCAACATCTGAAGTAACAGTTATCGCAGGCGAAGGCCAGGTAACAGTTGCAGGTGCTGCCGGCAAGAAAGTTGTTGTAAGCAACGTTCTTGGCCAGGTTATCGCTAACACAGTTATCACTTCCGACAACGCCGTGATCGCTGCTCCTCAGGGTGTAGTCGTAGTAGCTGTCGAAGGTGAAGAAGCTGTTAAGGCTATCGTAAAATAAATTTGAAATTATAATCAAATAATTCTTCGGCTGCGTGCCCGTTAAACGGCAACTACCCTGCGACAGGCGAACAAGCAACCGGATTTAATATTAATAATACTAAAGTAATGAAATTAAAAGTTCTTCTGCATCTCCCTCTGTGAAGACCGGATGCAGACACAAAACAAGTCCCGGTGGTATTCGTACTGCCGGGGCTTCGTTTTTTCTAATTTATTTTCTTCAACAGATTTAGGGGAAATTCGGTTAGTAAGCACTATCTTTGCACACTGTAAACGAGGGTATCCTTTATTACCCTCGTATGAACGGAATACCATTAATAAATCGACGATATGATTCTATTCTTTCAATCTCCAACAAAGACGGTGTTAGCTGTGGAGGCTGCACACGCTTTCTCACCTGAAGATGTAGAAAAATTAGTTTGGGCTTTTAGCGAGGCAAAACCTCTCCAGGCTGAAACATTGGAAGGCTGGTATGTTGGTCCACGCCGGGAAATGATCACCCCGTGGAGTACGAATGCCGTGGAAATCACCCAGAACATGGGACTCACCGGTATCTCACGCATCGAGGAATACTTCCCCGTTTCTTCCGCCGAAGCAGAACATGACCCGATGTTGCAGCGTATCTACAACGGTCTGAACCAAGACATCTTCACGATCAGCAAACAACCGGACCCGATTGTTTATATCGAGGATATCGAAGCCTACAACAAGCAGGAAGGACTGGCGTTGAGCGATGAAGAAGTGGCCTACCTCAACGAAGTAAGCCAGAAGTTGGAACGCCGGCTGACCGACAGCGAAGTGTACGGTTTTGCGCAGGTGAACTCGGAACACTGCCGTCACAAAATCTTCGGCGGTACATTTATTATCGACGGAGAAGAGAAAGAAAGTTCTCTCTTTAACCTGATCAAGAAAACATCGGCGGAAAACCCGAACAAATTGGTTTCCGCCTATAAAGATAATGTGGCTTTCAACGAAGGCCCGGTGATCGAACAGTTCGCTCCGGCCAGCGGCGACAAACCGGATTTCTACGAAGTGAAGGAAATCAAATCGGTTATCTCGCTGAAAGCTGAAACCCACAACTTCCCGACAACGGTCGAACCGTTCAACGGTGCGGCTACCGGATCGGGGGGCGAGATCCGCGACCGTCTGGGGGGTGGAAAATCATCTCTGCCGATTGCAGGAACAGCCGTTTATATGACATCTTATCCGCGTACGGAAGGTGCACGCGAATGGGAAAAGATCCTCGATCCGCGCCCTTGGTTGTACCAGACTCCGGAGCAGATCCTGATCAAGGCCTCCAACGGTGCATCCGATTTCGGTAACAAGTTCGGACAGCCGCTGATCTGCGGTTCGGTCCTGACCTTCGAACACGAAGAGAACAAAAAGAAATATGCTTACGACAAAGTGATCATGTTGGCCGGCGGCGTCGGTTATGCCAATATGCGCGACGCGTTGAAGGGCGATCCCGCACCGGGCGAGAAAGTAGTCTTGTTAGGCGGTGACAACTACCGCATCGGCATGGGCGGCGGTGCTGTTTCATCGGTAAACACGGGCCAGTACACCAGCGGTATCGAGTTGAACGCCGTACAGCGTGCCAATCCGGAAATGCAGAAACGTGTTTCCAACGTGATCCGTGCGATTGCCGAATCGGACAACAACCCGGTGATCTCCATCCACGACCACGGCGCAGGCGGTCACCTGAACTGTCTCTCCGAATTGGTGGAAGCGACCGGCGGACATATCGACATGAGCCAACTGCCCGTAGGCGACCCGACACTTTCCGCGAAGGAAATCGTGGGCAACGAAAGCCAGGAACGTATGGGCTTGCTGATGAAAGAAGAAGATGTAGCCCGCGTACAGCGCATTGCCGATCGCGAACGCTCCCCGATGTATGTGGTGGGTGAAACGACCCACGATATGAAGTTCGTCTTCGAACAAGCCGACGGCGTGAAGCCGATCGACATCAAGCTGGAATATATGTTCGGTAAACCGCCAAGAACGATCATGAAGGACCATACGGTTGAAGAGACATACGCTCCGGTCGTTTATAAGGAATCCGAACTGCATCACTACCTCGAAAACGTGCTTCAACTGGAAGCCGTTGCATGTAAGGACTGGTTGACCAACAAGGTGGACCGTTCGGTGACAGGCAAGGTTGCCCGCCAGCAATGCCAGGGTGAATTGCAGTTGCCGTTGAGTGACTTGGGTGCAGTTGCTTTGGATTACCGTGGAAAAGCGGGTATCGCTACTTCTATCGGCCATGCCCCGCAGGTGGCGATGATCGACCCGGCTGCCGGTTCAGTCATGGCGATCGCCGAATCGTTGACAAATATCGTTTTCGCTCCGCTGTCCGATAAGCTGACAGGCGTATCTTTGAGTGCCAACTGGATGTGGCCGTGCCGTAACGAAGGCGAGGATGCCCGTCTGTACAAGGCGGTCCAGGCTGCTTCCGATTTCGCTTGTGCATTGGGGATCAATATCCCGACCGGTAAAGACTCTCTGTCCATGACGCAGAAATATGGCGACGACAAAGTGATTGCTCCGGGTACGGTGATTATTTCCGCCGGTGCGGAAGTCAGCGACATCCGAAAGATCGTTTCTCCGGCATTGGCCCATGAAAAGAATTCTTACATATATTATATAGACTTCTCGTTTGACACGATGAAGTTGGGCGGTTCCGCTCTTGCGCAGGTTCTGAACAAGTTGGGCGATGAAGTCCCGACGGTAAAGGACAGCGAGTATTTTGCCGATGCTTTCAATGCAATCCAGGATGCTATCGAAAAAGGACTGGTTCTCGCCGGACATGATATTTCAGCCGGCGGTATGATCACGGCATTGCTCGAAATGTGCTTCGCCAATGTGGAAGGCGGCCTGGAAGTAAACCTCGACAAGTTGGCCGAACAGGACATCATCAAGATCCTGTTCGCTGAAAATCCGGGTATCCTGGTTCAGGTGAAAGACAAGAAAGCATTCGAGAAGCTGATGGAAGACGCAGGCGTAGGTTTTGCCATTATCGCCAAGCCGACTTCCGAACGTCACATCCTGGTTTCCAAAGAAGGCATCCAGTACCACTTCGGCATCGACTACATGCGCGACGTATGGTACGAATCTTCTTATAAACTGGACATCAAGCAGAGCGGTAGCGTATGCGCAGGCAACCGTTTCGAGAACTACAAGATGCAACCGCTGGAATTCAAATACCCGAAGAACTTCACCGGCAAGCTGTCTTCTTACGGCCTGACTGCCGATCGCAAAGGAAAGAGCGGAATCCGTGCCGCCGTAATCCGTGAAAAGGGTTGCCAGTGCGAACGTGAGACGTCTTATGCACTGTATCTGGCAGGTTTCGATGTGAAAGACGTTCACATGACCGATTTGGCATCCGGACGCGAAACATTGGAAGACGTAAACATGATCGTATTCTGCGGCGGTTTCTCCAATTCCGACGTTTTGGGCTCTGCCAAAGGATGGGCCGGCGGTTTCTTATATAACGAGAAAGCCAAGAAGGCACTGGACAATTTCTATGCACGTCCCGACACCTTGAGTTTGGGCATCTGCAACGGTTGCCAGCTGATGGCTGAGTTAGGAGTCGTTTATCCGGAACATGAGAAGAAGCACAAGATGTTGCACAACGATTCGCACAAGTTCGAATCGAACTTCATCTCGGTCGAGATCCCCAAAAACCATTCCGTCATGCTCGGTTCGTTAAGCGGTTCCAAATTAGGGATCTGGGTGGCTCACGGCGAAGGCAAGTTCTCTTTCCCGTATGAAGAAAAAGAATACCATATCGCACTTAAATACAACTACGAAGGCTATCCCGCCAACCCGAACGGTTCGCCCTGGTCGGTTGCCGGTGTCTGCTCGCACGACGGGCGCCATCTGGCTATGATGCCTCACTTGGAACGTGCGATGTTCCCGTGGCAGTGCGGTTACTACCCCGAAGACCGCCGGAGCAATGACGAAGTCACTCCGTGGATCGAAGGTTTCGTGAACGCACGGAAGTGGATAGAAGAGCATAAGAAATAATATTTAAATAGAAAGTTGCGTTATTACAATATAGCGCAACTTTTTTTATTTTCATGCCCGAAATAGCATTTAAGCCTCCTTTCATGCATTTCTTCCGTATTAATCTCTATCTTCGCAAAAAATAGAAACCTTTATTGAAATTTACGACAGATGGAAGAATTACAAGTTATCCAAAGTAAGATCTATGAAATCAGAGGCATGAAAGTCATGTTGGATTTCGATCTGGCAGAAATGTACCAAGTAGAAACTCGCGTACTGAATCAAGCTGTGAAACGCAATATTGCACGATTCCCGGAAGATTTCATGTTTCAATTGACAAAAGAAGAGTTAGATCCTATGTCATCACATTTTGTGATGACATTAAAAACCAAACGTCCCAAATCGGCTCTACCGTTCGCTTTTACGGAACATGGCGTTGTCATGCTGGCAAGTGTATTGAGAAGCGAGATTGCCGTGCAAACCAGCATTTTAATTACCCGCGCTTTTGTCGCCATCCGGAAACTTGTATCCAACCCGCCAACAGACAAGATAACAGAAATCCGGCAGGAAATAAAAGAACTCAAAGAATATATCGAAGAAGCTTTTGCCGACTACAACGACATCAACGAAGACACACGCGTGCAACTGGAACTGATCAACCAAACACTTGCCGAGTTGCAAAGTAAAAAATCAATCAGCGATAAACCACGTCCCCGGATTGGCTTTGTGAAATAGAATCTCTATCTTCGCTGCCTAAACAATAAACAAGTACACTGCTTCATGAAAAAGTTGCTATTTATCCTCACTACAGCAAGCCTTATACTGGGATTCAGCTCTTGTTCCCACAAAGGCATTCCGGATAATGCATTGGCATTGATCCCACAGCCCCAAGAAATGAAGGTCGGAGCGGATCACTTCAAACTGACTCGCCGGGCAGCTATCACGCTCGACACTTCCAATCCTCAGTTGATAGGGATAGCACGCTACTTCAGCAATAAGGTCGCACCCGCAACAGGCTTAGAAGTTCCGGTTGAGAAACACGGCAACATCGAATTTAAACTGACCGACGATGCCGCTCTCGGCGCAGAAGGATATCGCTTGCTGGTAAAACAAGGCGAGATCATCATCACTGCCAACCAGCCGGCCGGCATCTTCTACGGGGTACAAACTTTATTGCAGATGCTTCCTCCCGAAATAAAAAGCAGCCGGGAACAAAAAGGCATCGACTGGACGATCCCCTGTGCCGATATCACCGACAAACCTCAGTTTGCCTGGCGCGGACTGATGCTTGACGTCAGCCGCCACTGGTTCACAAAAGAGGAAGTGAAGAAATACATCGACGAACTGGCTGAATACAAAATGAATGTATTCCACTGGCACTTGACCGACGATCAAGGATGGCGTCTGGAAATAAAATCACTGCCGCGTCTGACGGAAGTTGGCGCCTGGCGTGCTCCGCGTGTCGGGCAATGGTGGCAACGCGAACCACAGCAACCGGGAGAAGAAGCGACCTATGGAGGCTTCTACACGCAGGAGGACGTAAAGGAAGTGCTGGCCTATGCAGCAGAACGCTACGTGCGCGTCATTCCGGAAATAGACGTGCCGGGACATAGCTTGGCGGCCCTCGTCGCCTATCCTGACCTGGCCTGTATGAAAGCACCGTCGGCTGTCGGGGTCGGCAACAAGTTTTACGGCGAAGACGAAAACACGCTCTGTGTCGGCAAAGAGGCTACTTTCGAGTTTATGGACAAGGTATTGACGGAAGTGGCAGCCCTTTTCCCCGACGAATATGTCCATATCGGGGGCGACGAGTGTTTCAAAGGTTTCTGGCACAAATGCCCGCGTTGCCAGGCCCGCATGAAAGCGGAGAAACTGAAGGACGAGAATGAACTGCAGAGTTACTTCATCCACCGTATGGAAAGCATCCTGAAAGAAAAAGGGAAAAAGCTGATCGGCTGGGACGAGATTATCGACGGCGGACTGGCTCCCGATGCCACCGTTATGAGTTGGCGCGGGATGGAAGGCGGAATCAAATCGGCAAAAGCCGGGCATCATGTGATTATGACACCGACCGAACATTGCTATATCGACCTCTGGCAAGGTGAACCGTCTGTCGAACCGGATACTTATTCCATGTGCCGGCTGAAAGATTCCTATAGTTTCAACCCCGTTCCCGACAGTGTGCCGGCCGAGATGGTATTAGGAGGACAAGGCAACCTCTGGGCAGAATCCGTCCCGACTTTCCGCCATGCCGAATATATGACCTGGCCACGCGGATGGGCACTTGCCGAAGTTCTATGGACCGGACCGGCCAAAGCGGACTGGGATGAGTTCTGGCCACGTGTCGAACAACATTTCGCACGTGCGGACCAGGCGCAAGTCAACTACGCCCGCAGCATGTATAACGCCATCGTCACCCCTTATTACGCAGAAGACGGCGGACTGGAAATCAAGCTGGACAGCGAACCGGGCAACCTCGACATCCATTATACATTCGACAACACGGATCCCGACAACTTCACTCCGAAGTATGAGGCTCCGCTCCGGATACCCAAGAATGCGACCTGGCTGCGTATTGTCACTTACCGGAACAATAAGCCGGTTGGAAAAGTTATAACATTAACAATCAAAGAACTTGAAAAGCGTGCGGAAAGTACGCGCCATGTTGTGGGCAACTTGTAACATAAATGTAACATATATGTCGTAATTGCGAAACAGCATTCTTGTTCCTTTGCAAACGGAAAAACAGTGATGTGGTATTTATCCCCCACAACCCAAAAAGTCAGGAATGAAATCAGGAAAGATTATCGCGCTCGGTCTGTTAGCGCTGCTTCCGTTTGCCATGAAAGCACAGGAAGCTCAGGAAATAGAGAAGCTGAACGCTCGTGTCGATTCACTCACGCAAGAGACGACGACTCTGGATAAAATCGTCCGGAAACTCAGCAAGTTCAAAGTATCGGCCTATATCCAAGGGCAATTCCAATATGGCCAGGAAGATGCCACCTTGAAAGTAGGCGACAAGAACGAACATGAAGATAAAGGTTTCAACCGTTTCGGCATCCGCCGCGGACGGTTGAAATTCGAATATGACGATGGCATCGGAACCGGCGCCGTGCAGATCGAAGCCAACGACAAAGGCGTCAGCTTCCGCGACCTTTACATCGGCATAAAAGATCCCTGGACAAAACGCAGCCAACTGATGGCGGGGGTTTTCAACCGTCCTTTCGGCCACGAAATCGGCTACTCGACAAGCGGGTTGGAATCTCCCGAACGTGCCGCCATCATCCAATACTTCTTTCCGGACGAACGCGACTTAGGCGCCATGCTGACGCTACGAGCCAAAGAGACAAGCCCGATCGGTTTTCTACGCCTTGACGCCGGACTGTTCGCCGGCAACAGCATCAACCGCGAGACCGACAGCCGCAAAGACTTCATCGGCCGCCTGGGAGCCGAAAAGGGAATAGGCAACTGGGGGAAATGGGGATTAGGCGCCTCCTACTACAATGGCGGCGTTTACAATCCGACCACCACGGCCTACGAACTTCAAGGCAAAAAGTTCATAGCAATAGACAAAGGGAAAACCGGCACATACACGAAACGCGAGTACATCGGCTTGGACGCGCAGTTCTCATTCAAAAACGGTTGGGGAACGACCACCCTGCGCGGTGAAGGACTGTTAGGCACACAGCCGGGTATTGCCGGCAGCAGCAAAAGCCCCAACACAGGGACACGTCCGGCCAACGAACCGGAAAACTCCCTGTTCAAGCGTCCTTTCATCGGCTACTTCTTCTATTTGGTGCACGATATCGGAACCACTCCATTCTCCGCCGTCCTGAAATACGACGCTTATGATCCCAACACCAAGTTGAAAGGGAATGAGATCGGCGTTGAAAACAGCCTGACCTCCAAGACCGACCTCGCCCAGAGCACACTCGGCATCGGCGCCTTGTACCGTTTCAACAAACATATCCGCGTGCAAGCCTACTACGAATTCAACTTCAACGAAAAGAGCGACTTCGTAAAGGGATATGAAAAGGACAGGAAAGACGACGTCTTCACCTTGCGCCTGCAATATAAGTTTTAATCGAAACGTAACATCTGTTTCACACGTCTGCAATACGCCTGTACTTACTTTGCATACAGAAAATTAATTCAAGACAAAGTAATGAAAAAGACAATTGTTATGGCCGCAGTAGCCGCCAGTATGTTGGTATCGAACGCGTTTGCACAGAAAATCAAAGGAAGCGACACTTGCCTTCCCTTAAGCCAGACGGAAGCGGAAAACTTCATCAACAAAAACAAATCGGCCAAGATAACGGTGACGGGAGGCGGTTCCGGCGTCGGTATTTCAGCCTTGATGGAAGGGACAACCGATATCGCCATGTCTTCCCGTAAGATCAAATTCGACGAAAAAGTAAAACTGCAGGAAGCGAAGAAAAGCGCCAAAGAAGTGGTGATCGCCTACGACGCGCTGGCAGTAGTCGTACACCCGTCCAATCAGGTATCCAACCTGACGCGTGAACAGTTGGAAGGCATTTTCACCGGGAAGATCAAGAACTGGAAAGAAGTGGGCGGCGCCGACATGAAGATCGTAGCCTATTCGCGCGAAACATCCTCCGGGACATACGAGTTCTTCAAGGAAAGCGTCCTGAAGAACAAGAACTATATGAACGGCATCCTCAGCATGCCCGCAACCGGAGCGATCATCCAGTCTGTCAGCCAGACCAAAGGAGCGATCGGTTATGTCGGCCTGGCTTACGTCAACAAAGAAGTAAAACCGATCCATGTCTCTTACGATGCAGGCAAGACATTCACCGAACCATCCTTCGAGAATGCGAAAAACAAGGCATACCCGATCGTCCGTCCGCTATTCTATTACTACGATGTAAAGAAGGAAGGCAAAGTGAAACCTTTTATCGATTATATCCTGTCGGCAGAAGGGCAGGCAACGGTTAAACAGGTCGGTTATATCCCGGTCAAATAAGCTTTATTGCACAATGGCAAATAATTTGTGCAATAATATTGGCTCTTTTTGCACATCCTTTGGTTTATTGTGCTACCTTTGCGGGATATATTTTTTATTTACATATTTTATTTACATGAAGACATTAACAATCGGGGATCTGAAAGCCCGCATTCCAATCATCCAGGGTGGAATGGGCGTAGGAATCTCTCTCTCCGGCTTAGCCTCAGCCGTTGCAAATGAAGGTGGGATTGGCGTTATCTCCGCCGCCGGTCTCGGTCTCTTATATAAGAAACTTTCTCCCAACTACACCGAAGCCGGCAATCTGGGCCTTGCAGCCGAGATCCGCAAAGCCCGTGAAAAGGCCAAAGGCATTATCGGCGTGAACGTGATGGTCGCCCTTTCAGACTTCGCCGAACTGGTGAAAACCAGTATTGCGGAAAAGGTAGACATCATTTTCAGTGGCGCCGGGCTTCCGCTGGACCTGCCGTCTTTCCTGAAGAAAGACAGCGTGACGAAACTGGTTCCCATCGTTTCCAGTGCGCGTGCCGTCCGCATCATCTGTGAGAAATGGAAAAACAACTACGACTACCTTCCCGACGCTGTCGTGCTGGAAGGCCCGAAAGCAGGCGGCCACTTAGGATATAAGGAGAACCAGCTGGAAGACGAGCATTTCTCACTGGAAGAACTGCTGCCCCAGGTAGTGGAAGAAGTTTCACACTTCGAAGAAAAATACAACAAGAGAATCCCGGTAATCGCAGCAGGAGGCATTTACACGGGTGAAGACATCAAACGCGTGATGGACCTGGGAGCATCGGGCGTTCAATTAGGAACCCGTTTCGTCACCACCACCGAGTGCGACGCTTCCGACGCTTTCAAAGAAAGCTACATCAAAGCGGAAGAAAAGGATATCGAGATTATCAAGAGTCCTGTCGGTATGCCGGGACGAGCCATCCACTGCAATTTCTTGCAGAAAGTGAAAGAGGGCTTGAAGCAGCCGAAGGCTTGTCCTTTCAACTGCATCAAGACTTGCGACATCTCGCGAAGTCCCTATTGCATCGTGACCGCCTTGTATAACGCTTTCAAAGGGAACTTCGAGAACGGTTATGCCTTTGCCGGAAGCAATGCTTGGCGGACCACCCGCATCATGTCGGTGAAGGAAACGATCAGCGAGCTGATCAACGAGTGGAAACGTTCCGACCAGCCGGCTCTTTCCTCCCGATAAACAAAAAGTTTCATCGGCACGGAACTTTTGTTTCCCGCCGATGAAACTTTTGTTCCATGCCGATGAAAATTTATTTTCACTTGCGGGAAAATAAATTTTCACCCTGAGAAAAAAGTGAAAACTTTATCATTTATCCTCTTTCTTCTTCATATTCGTCTCGATAACGAATGCGACAATCAACCCCAAACCTCCGAACAAAAGGACGGATGCGCCATAAGCAGAACTGATAGCTTCATATTCATTACGAAAATCCAATGAATGACTATTAGCAGCAACAATTAAATTACAGAAAAAGCCCACAAGTATCCCTAAGCCGATTCCCATCAACAGACATCCCGTCTTTAAAGAGCTAAACGAAAAACGAGGCAAACTATACGAAGGGAGGCTCAGCCTTTTTCCCAAATCAGCAATATCCATTCTTTCACTGATCTTCTCAATGATCAACAAACGTTCTTTACGGCGAACGAACAGTTCAAACAAAGCGTAAATACCCAAACAAATGAATCCGACAACCAACGGAGCTGTAATAAAATCCATCATAACTGTACTGTTTTAAATGATTAATTAATTTCTTTGCTACTTTTGACGCACCTCTTTCCGAAAGGTTACAGATCGGGAAGAAAAAATTGCAACTTAGACCGCGATTACCAGTAATTACCCGTAATGTTTTTGCCGTTCGACGAAAGTTATGTATATTTACAAACAGAATAAAAAGTAATTTCAAATGGCACCTATACCCATTTTAGACAGTATCAAGGCGATAGAAAAACTATATGACACAGGAGAAAGACCTGTCCTGGTTGCTTGTTCGGATAAAAATTGGTATATCTGCAAATATATGCGCTCGTCTACTCGTGCATTCAAATTGGCGAGTGAACTTATCGGTGCACAATTTGCATCTGTTTGGAAAATCAATTCACCTAAATACGCTTTTGTAAAAATAAAACAAGAACATTGGGGGCATGTTTTAACTCCTCGCAGTCTGTCCGGTCCTGCGCTCGGTTACTATTTTTTGGAGGGCGTAGCAGATATCACCCCTTCCACAAGCAGATATGTGACACAAAAAAAAAGATATGCAGAAATATTTCATCATTTAATACAGAAGTACACATCTGATTCAATTTGGAAACTCGCGGAAGAGTTAAAGCCTCATTATAATCACTGCGTAAATGAGAGCTGTATGCTAACCGATCAAATTGTTGATTCGATACCGCAAGAATGGAACATCCACAAAGATGTCATAACCGAAAAACTGCAACAACTTTTCCAGCGGGAATGGGTTGAAAACGTATGGTCGAATTTTTTAATATGTGTAAACGATAATATTAGTCATGAATAATTTAAAATATAGTATCATCTATGGCGTAATCCGCTCAGAAATAGCAGAACGCTTGAGCTTGGGTCTCATCTTTGTGAATGGAGACAAAATAAACATACGTTACTCGCAAAAGAAGTTAAATGCACTCCAATATCTATTATCTTCACATGAATATCGGTTTATCGTCAAAGTATTGCGCGCATTATCGAAAAACAACAACATAAGCTCTGCCGAAACAATAAACTATCTTACTCGTTATTCCAACAACTTGATAGCGGTATCACAGCTCCAATCAGTTGATCTGAAGCCTTCCAGCAAAAACGAAGATTGGCTTTTCCGTAATTATGTGTATGCCGGAACAAAAAAAACAAAGAATAAGTTGTAACCTATTCGCCCGGCTTGCGTCCATTATTATACGATGGAGTTGTACACCGATATATATTATATACAAAGGATACAAGCGGGAGATACGGCATGCTTTGCCTGCCTTCTGGATAAATACAGCCGTCCTGTTCATTCGTTAATCTTAAAGGTGGTCAGAAACCGGGAAGATGCGGAGGAGCTGGCGCAGGATGTGTTTATGAAGGTGTTCAAGAACCTCTCTTCGTTCAAAGGGGAATGCAGTTTCTCCACCTGGATCTACCGGATCGCCTACAACACTGCCATCTCGGAGACACGGAAAAAGAAACACGAGTTTCTGGCGATCGAGGAATCGGTTATCAATAATGTATCGGAACAAGAGGTGGCCGAGGCGCTGGGCAGGACGGACGATTCCGGACGGATCCGGATGCTCGATGCCGCCCTCGCCCAATTGCCGCCCGACGAACGGGCGATCATCCTGCTCTTTTACATGAAAGAGAAAACGATCGACGAAGTGGCGACGATCACCGGATTGACCGCTTCTAACATAAAAGTAAAATTACATCGCATACGAAAGAAACTGTTTGTCGTATTAAAAGGAATGGAGGAACAATAAAATGACCGAGAAGAATGACATATTGAAAGACCTGTTTAGCCGGATGCCTGAAGAAGAGCTTCCCGCTTCGTTCCGTGCCAACGTGATGAGGCAGATCATGGCCGAAGCCGAACGGATACGCAAGCGCAACGAACGCTGGGGGTGGATCGCCGTCATCGCCGCCTCGCTGTCTATGATCGGCATCGCGATCGCCTCGTTCCTTTATATGGGCATCCCCAAAATATCCGTGCAGATGCCCGATATGAGCACACTGCCTTTCTATACCTATATCGGGATGCTCGCCCTCATCCTGTTAGGAGCGGATTACAAATTCAGGCAACTATTCAAAAGGAGGCAGATGTCTCAGAAAGAAAAGATGTAAGTAGCGGTATTACAAGCCAAAAAGATTGTTTTTCCATATAAAAAGTCTTGCAAGTCAGAAAAAAGCATTACCTTTGCCCCCGATTTTTGAGAGATGACAACATAATGTCTAACTTACTAATTAAAACAAACTTAAGTATTAACAATTAGAGAATGGAAAATTTAAAGAACATTCAGCCCATTGAAGATTTCAACTGGGAAGCTCTTGAAAAGGGCGATTCTTACGGTGAAGTAAGCAAGGACGATCTTGTAAAAACGTATGACGAGACTTTGAACACGGTAAAGGACAAAGAAGTCGTTATGGGAACCGTGACTGCAATGAACAAACGTGAAGTTGTAGTGAACATCGGTTTCAAATCAGACGGCGTTGTATCTATGGCAGAATTCCGTTACAACCCGGATCTGAAAATTGGTGACGAAGTAGAAGTCTACATCGAAAACCAGGAAGACAAAAAAGGACAGTTGATCCTGTCTCACAAGAAAGCACGCGCTACACGCTCTTGGGATCGTGTCAACGAAGCGCTTGAAAAAGACGAAATCATCAAAGGTTACATTAAATGTCGTACCAAGGGCGGTATGATCGTCGACGTATTCGGCATCGAAGCCTTCTTGCCGGGTTCTCAGATCGATGTCAAACCGATCCGCGACTACGATGTATTTGTAGGTAAGACAATGGAATTCAAGATCGTCAAGATCAACCAGGAATTCAAGAACGTTGTTGTATCTCATAAAGCTCTTATCGAAGCTGAACTCGAACAGCAGAAGAAAGACATCATCTCCAAACTTGAAAAAGGCCAGGTACTGGAAGGTACGGTCAAGAATATCACTTCCTACGGCGTATTCATCGACCTGGGTGGCGTAGACGGTTTGATCCACATCACAGACCTGTCTTGGGGCCGCGTTTCTCATCCGGAAGAAATCGTTCAGCTGGATCAGAAGATCAACGTGGTGATCCTTGACTTCGATGACGAAAAGAAACGTATCGCTCTCGGCTTGAAGCAACTGACTCCGCATCCTTGGGATGCTTTGGATCCGGACTTGAAAGTCGGCGACAAAGTAAAAGGCAAAGTTGTCGTTATGGCTGACTACGGTGCATTCATCGAAATCGCTCCGGGCGTAGAAGGCCTGATCCATGTTTCTGAAATGTCGTGGACACAGCACTTGCGTTCTGCTCAGGACTTCATGAAGGTAGGTGACGAAATCGAAGCAGTCATCCTGACTCTGGACCGAGACGAACGTAAGATGTCTCTGGGCATCAAACAGCTGAAAGCCGATCCGTGGGAAGATATCGAATCTCGTTTCCCGGTAGGTTCTCGCCACATGGCTAAAGTTCGCAACTTCACTAACTTCGGTGTATTCGTAGAAATCGAAGAAGGCGTAGACGGCTTGATCCACATCTCCGACCTGTCTTGGACAAAGAAAATCAAACACCCGTCGGAATTCACTCAGATCGGTGCTGAAATCGAAGTCCAGGTTCTGGAAATCGACAAAGAAAACCGCCGTTTGAGCTTAGGCCACAAACAGCTGGAAGAAAATCCTTGGGATGTATTCGAAACCATCTTCACGGTAGGTTCCATCCACGAAGGAACAATCATCGAAGTACTGGATAAGGGTGCTGTCATCTCTCTGCCTTACGGCGTAGAAGGTTTCGCAACTCCGAAACACCTGGTAAAAGAAGACGGTTCTCAGGCTGCCGTAGACGAAAAACTGCAGTTCAAGGTAATCGAATTCAACAAGGAAGCCAAGAGAATCATCCTTTCTCACAGCCGTATCTTCGAAGATGAACAGAAAGGCGCCAAGAAAGAAGCCGGCGAAAAGAAATCATCTGCAAAACGCGGTGGCAAGAAAGAAGAAGAATCTGCAATGGTAACCGGTCCGGTTGAAAAGACTACACTGGGTGACATTGAAGAACTCGCAGCCCTGAAAGAAAAACTGGCCGGTAAGTAATTACCGCCTTTTCAGATAAAATAAAAGGAGATGTCCGCAGAGGATATCTCCTTTTTTATTGCCCGAAAAAAATAGAGAAAGCGCTCTTAGTCTACCTCCTTGATCACTTCCTCTACCTGTTCCTGTTCACCGTAATATTGGCAACTTTCGCCGATACCCAACAAAGCATTAATTTCATGACGCTTGTCCAAGTCCGTAAAATAGGCGTCTACTACCTTATAAATATCGAATCCGTCCGTAGAACCTGCTGCCAGGTTCAACGATTCTACCAATTTACCTGTAGCCTTGCGAATTTCAGCTTTATTAATCAAATGAAACTCATTGTTGTGAATTAATTGACTCTTTCCCATGATGTTTGATTTTAAAGTTATACTTGTTCTTCGTTAATAACTATTCCCGAAAGCGGGAAGTCTAACCCCGCTGCTTCGTTTAATGCACTAAATATACAAACATCCTCGGATCTTTCAACCTTTCGGAGCTTTTATTTTCAATAAACATGAAAAATAAATCCAATCCCGGTTTCACGATATTTCATGATGGGCAAAGATAATCGAGCCGCTAAACATAGAATAAGTTCTATTCTATTTGGTTATGTAAAAATTAATGCTGAAATTTGTTCACAGATAATATAAAAGATATGGGCACGAACGAAGACAACTACAATGTAACTATTCTGATCGCAGAAGACGAGGAAAGCAATTTTCTGCTATTAAAAACCATTTTAAAAAGACACTGTAACGTGTTACAAGCCAGGACAGGCTTGGAGCTATTGAAAGTTTTTGAAGAAAAGGGAGCCGACCTGATTCTGCTGGATATAAAAATGCCGGAAATGAATGGTATAGAAGCGCTGAAAGAGATTAGAAAGAAAGACACGAGCATCCCGATTATCATGCAGTCTGCCTATGCCTTCGAAAATGACATGGAAGCCGCCCGCGCTGCCGGAAGCAACGGATTCATCACCAAGCCCATCAATATCGTCGAACTGAAGAAAACGATTTCCAAATTCCTACCGCAGATTACCTGGTAAGAGGTAGAAAGACGACATATTATAAAAAAGCGGAATAGCTATAACAATCATTATGGCTGTTCCGCTTTTTGCTTTTTCACACACATCTTAACCGGCAAAACCTCTCTCCCGTTTTTCCCAAAAGCCTTTCATTTTGCGAAACTATCCGCATTAATTTTCTTTATAAACTTCGCCTAAACAAAACATTAAACCTTCGGTTTAAGAGGTGGATAAAATCATTTTTTGCGAAAAAGTGACCGTGATTAGGGTTCATATTTCTGGAAAACTATACCAAACCGGCACTAATGGGTTTTCATATAAAACGAAATTATACTTTTACAAACGAAACTAAAATGAACATGTCAGACAAAAATAAAAGGACATCTGATCACAAGGAGATTTCTCATTCTTTAGGAAACGATTTCAAGATCATCAGGAATTCAACGAAATTTCCCATTCCCTTATATCCTTCTTATTCCCGTAGGGCTGTTGTCGCCTTTTGCACGGAGGGAAGGGCGAAAGTGGATGTGCATGGGTATGAACATCTGTTTACGAAAGGGGAACTGGTGGTCATTTTTCCGGGTCAGCTGGTCTCTCTGTCTGAAATCAGCCAAGATTTCACAGTCAGCTATTTTTCATTGTCTCTTAATCTTTATAACGACGTGCTTAGCGGCCTACGCCGCTTTTCACCCCACTTCTTCTTTTATATGAGAAGCCATTATCATTACAAGCTTTCGGACTTGGAAATATCCAAGTATATCAATTTCTTCCAATTGATTTACAGCAAGGTGAATGCCCCTGAGAACTTATACCGTAAGGATTCGGTCGTCCTTCTCATGCGGATTTTCTATCTGGACCTTTACAATGTATATAAAGTAAGTTCGCACACGGGAAAGCAAACATTTGACAACCATAAGAAAGAACTGGCCCACGTCTTCTTCCTGCTCATCATGAAGTTTTACAAGGAGAACAGAAGCGTGGCGTTCTATGCCGACAAGCTGCACATCACTCCCAAATATCTCACAATGGTAGTCAAGGAAGTGAGCGGGATGTCGGCCAAAGACTGGATAACCGAATATATCCTGCAGGAGATCAAGTACCTGTTAAAGAACTCGTCCCTGAATGTCCAGGAGATCGCCATCCGGACACATTTCTCCAACCAGACATCCCTTGGGAGGTTTTTCAGGCAACACACGGGATTGTCTCCTTCGGACTACAGGAAACAGAATTAGAATAGCAAATCAACCGGATAAGATCCACTAATTAGCAATATAATACGAATATGAACAGAAGTCAGCTTATCAACATCCTGTCCAAGAAAACAGGATTAGACAAGAAAGATGTCAAACGGACAATCGATGAAATGCAAAAACTAATTGTCCAGGAAGTCAAAGGCGGCCAAAGAATCTGCCTGCATGGTTTCGGCTCATTCAAACCCCGTTTTCAATCCAGCCGTCCAGCACGAAACCCGAGAAGCGGGACAGCCGTACAACTGTCTCCCAGGACCATTATTCATTTCAAATGCGCTCCCCACCTGTTGGAGCAGGTAAACAAATAAAGAGTAAAAAAAAGAGACTTACCTTTACCAGTAAGTCTCTTTTTTTACTCAGCTATTGTCGGGGTGAGAAGATTCGAACTTCCGACCACACGCCCCCCAGACGCGTACTCTAACCGGGCTGAGCTACACCCCGCTTTTGTTTTACGGCTGCAAAGGTAACTATTTTTCGTTATACTCCAAAGCTTTCACGATAAAAATCCAACGATTCGAGTATTTTCTCCTTGCTTACCTGCCGGTTTATCTGGACGTCACCCACTTGGGAAAGCAGGGTGAAGTTGATGATTCCCGCTTCATTCTTCTTATCGTGCGTCATCAACTCGTATAAGGTTTCATAATCCTTGCAATCGAACACGAAAGCCGGATAATACTCCTTCAGATAATAGACAACCTGGCTCAATTTCTCCATCGGGAAGCCGCATACTTTATGAGACAGATACAATTCGCTGACAATGCCGGCGGCAACAGCATGGCCGTGCAGCAAAGGACGGTTCTTCTTAAAGGAGAGGCTTTCGTAGGCATGGCCGATCGTATGGCCGAAGTTCAACGCCTTACGGATGCCATGTTCTTTCGGGTCTTCCTCCACGATACGTTCTTTTACGGCTACGGATTGGGCGACCATCCTGTTCAGGAAGGCATAATCGATCTTCGCATCGAGGTCGAACAACAGGACGGAGGCGTAAATATCCATCGAACTGATAAGCGCATGCTTGATCATTTCGGCATAGCCGGAAAGCAGGTTGTCGCGGTCGAGCGTACGCAGGAACTCGCAATCGATAAAGACACATTCGGGCGGATAGAAAGAACCGACCTCGTTCTTCAGGCCGTTGAAGTTAACCCCGGTCTTTCCTCCCACGGCCGCATCGACAGAAGCCATCAGGGTAGTCGGGATATTGACGGTCCGCAGCCCGCGTTTGAAAGTCGCACCGGCGAAGCCTCCCATATCGGTAATCATACCGCCGCCCAGATTGACTAAAACCGAGTTGCGGGAAGCCCCCTCGTTCGAGAGGCGCGACCAGATGTAAGCGACCTGTTCGATGTCTTTATGGGTATCGCCCGCCTGCACGGTAATGACCGGAGCCTCCTGCAAGGCCGGAATATCGTGTATCAGCGGGTAACATTTTTCTTGCGTATTCGTATCGGTCAGGATAAAGAGTTTATCATAACTCATGGAAGCAAGGAACGCCTGCAAATCGGCTTTGAGATCCTTGCTGATTACTACTTTTTGAGCGGCCATACTGTCCTTTTTTTATTATAATCGTTGCGGCAAAGGTATTATATGTTATTCGATTATCAAAACGGGGAAAAGAAAATGTGTCAAAAAGAAAATCCTGCTTACAATAGACACAATTTAGGCACGGATTACGCGGATTACACGGAAAGATAATAAATTTATCCGTGTAAATCCGTGAAATCCGTGCCTTAAAGATCGTGATAAAGGAGTTTTGACACACCGCCACAAAAGTTTCCCCTGCATGAAACTATCATTCCTTGCAGGGGGAACGTCTCTTTCTTCTTATTTCAGACCGGCTGCGTCCAGGATGTGTTCGACGGCTTCGCCCAGTCCGGCCACGTTCTTGCCTCCGGCTGTTGCAAAATGAGGCTGGCCGCCTCCGCCGCCTTGTATCAGTTTGGCGGCCTCTTTCACCAGTTTGCCGGCATTCAAGCCTTCGGCTACCAGCGGTTCGCTCAGCATGACCATCAACGCGCACTTCTCGCCGTCCTGGATGCCTGCCACGAAGCAGACCTTTTCCTCCGTATTGCTTTCCCCCTTGATCTGGAAAGCCAGGTCCTTGATGGCGTCCACGTTGGCTTCGCCACGGAAGACGATCACTTTGACACCATTGCGCTCAACGGCTTTTGCCACCAGTTCTTTCTTGAGCAACTGCACTTTCTCTTTCACGTAGTCGCTTACCTGCTTTTTCAGTTCGGCATTCTCCTCGATGGCCTTCTTGATGGTCTGGGACAGGTTCGGCACATTGTTGAACATCGCACGCAGTTCGCGGAGGGAATCTTGCAACATGAAAGTGTAGTTTTCAGCCCCTTCGGCCGTTACCGCTTCGATACGGCGCACGCCTGCCGCGATGGAGCTTTCGCCGACCACACGCAGGGAACCGATCATGCCGGTCGCCGGGATATGCGTACCGCCGCACAACTCGATAGAGTTGCCATATTTGACCACGCGGACTTCATCGCCATACTTTTCACCGAACAGAGCCATCGCGCCCAATGCTTTCGCTTCGGCAATCGGCATATTGCGATGCTCTTCCAGCGGATAGTCGGCACGGATCTTTTCGCTCACCAGCTTTTCCACCTGACGGATTTCTTCGTCCGTCACCTTCTGGAAGTGGGAGAAGTCGAAGCGCAGGGAGTCGGGAGAGACATAGGAGCCTTTCTGTTCGACATGCGTTCCCAGCACCTCACGCAACGCCTCGTGCAACAGGTGAGTGGCAGAGTGGTTGCATTCGCACTGGATACGTTTCTTCTCGTTGATCTTGGCGGTAAAAGTCGCCGTCACATCTTTCGGCAATTTGGTCACCAGATGTACAGGGAGGTTGTTTTCGCGCTTCGTATCGATCACGTCGACCGTCTCGTCGTCGGCAATCAGCCAACCGGTGTCGCCGACCTGTCCACCCATCTCCGCGTAGAACGGAGTCTGGTCCAGAACGATCTGATATAATACCTTGTTCTTCTGCTTGATCTGGCGGTAACGCAGGATTTCGGCATCACATTCGAACAGGTCGTAGCCCACGAAGCCCGATCCGCCCTCTTTCAGCACCACCCAGTCGCCGGTTTCGATGGCGGCAGCGTTGCGGGCGCGGTCCTTCTGCTTCTGCATCTCGACGTTGAACTCGTCGATGTCGGCTTCCATGCCGTTTTCACGCAGGATCAGCTCGGTCAAATCCAACGGGAATCCGTATGTATCATATAATGTAAAGGCATCTACGCCGCTGATCACGTTCTTTCCGGCAGCCTTAGTCTCTTCCATCTTCTTATCGAGCAAGCGGATACCGGTTTCCAACGTACGCAAAAAAGATTCTTCCTCCTCCTTGATCACCTTCCCGATCAACGTCTTCTGCGCGATCAGTTCGGGATAGGCATCCCCCATTGTTTCGATCAGTACGGGAAGCAGCTTATACATGAAGGACTCTTTGCGATCCAGGAACGTATAGCCGTAACGGACGGCACGGCGCAGGATCCGGCGGATGACATAACCTGCCTTTGCATTGGAAGGCAACTGACCGTCCGTAATCGCGAAAGCGATCGTACGGATATGGTCGGCGATCACACGCATAGCCACGTCCTGCTGTTTGTCCTTGCCGTAAGCAGTACCCGCCATATCGGCAATCACTTTGATGATCGGCTGGAAAACATCCGTATCGTAGTTGGACGTCTTGCCCTGCAAAGCCATGCAGAGGCGTTCGAATCCCATACCGGTATCGATCACGCGGGCAGGCAGCGGTTCGAGCGAGCCGTCGGCCTTGCGGTTGTACTGCATGAACACCAGGTTCCAGATTTCGATCACCTGCGGATGGTCTTTGTTCACCATCTCCTGGCCGGGGACAGCGGCACGTTCTTCTTCCGGACGGAGGTCGATATGGATTTCGGAGCAAGGGCCGCAAGGACCCGTATCGCCCATCTCCCAGAAGTTATCGTGTTTGTTGCCATTGATGATATGGTCTTTCGGCAGGAACTTCTCCCAATAGCCGGCAGCCTCGTCGTCGCGCGAAAGGCCTTCGGCAGGACTTCCTTCGAACACGGTGGCATACAAACGGTCGGGATTCAGTTTCAACACTTCGACCAGGTATTCCCATGCCCAGTTGATCGCTTCCTGTTTGAAATAGTCGCCGAACGACCAGTTTCCCAACATTTCGAACATGGTGTGGTGGTACGTATCGTGTCCGACCTCTTCCAGGTCGTTGTGCTTGCCGCTCACACGAAGACACTTTTGTGAATCCGCGACACGTGGATATTTACGGGGTACGTTCCCCAGGATTATATCTTTGAACTGGTTCATGCCTGCATTGGTAAACATCAATGTAGGGTCGCCCTTCACCACCATCGGAGCAGAAGGCACAATCTGGTGCTGCTTGGAAGCGAAGAAGTCTTTAAATGATTCACGGATTTCTTTTGCTGTCAACATAATCTATTCTATATAGTCTCGTTAATATTCTGAAAAACAATTTGCAAAAGTACAGCAAATTATTATTTTTGCACGTATCCAAGCAAGAAAATATTTGATGAAACTATTTAAAAGCAGAAAAACATATTACTTATATAACCCCAACACGCTCAGTTACGAGCGCGTTTACCCCTCTGCCAAAGACCGTTTTTTCGGTGTGCTCCGCCACCTGAGCATCGGTATCGTGATCGGCGTAGGCATTTTCTTTATCTTTTCCCGCACGTTCGATTCGCCGGTCGAATCGCTTCTAAAGAAGGAGAACAAGCTGTTGCAGACGCAATACGAAGTGCTTTCGTTGCGCCTGACCAATGCGCTGGAGGTCTTGGATGACATGCAGCAACGCGACGAAAACCTCTACCGGGCGATCTTCCAGGCGGAATCGATCCCCGAATCCGTCCGCAAGTCCGGCTTCGGCGGGACCAACCGGTATGAACATCTGATGAGCCTGTCCAACCCCGAACTGGTCGTCTCGACCACCCGGAAGATGGACATGCTGAGCAAACAACTCTATGTCCAGTCCAACTCGCTGGAGGAGCTGATCACATTGGGCAAGAACCAGGAAGAACGAAGCAAGTGCATTCCCGCCATACAGCCGATTGCCAATAAGGACCTGAAACGTACGGCGTCCGGTTACGGAGTGCGTATCGACCCGATCTACCGTACTCCCCGCTTCCACTCCGGCATGGACTTTTCCGCCAAAGTGGGTACGGAAATCTATGCGACCGGCGACGGAGTCGTTACCTTTGCCGCCTGGAAACAGGGATACGGAAACTGTCTGATGATCGATCACGGGCACGGGTTCCAGACGCTTTACGGCCACATGAGCAAGTTCCGGGCGCGTGTCGGGCAGAAAGTAAAGCGCGGAGAAGTGATCGGGGAAGTGGGCAATACAGGGAAATCGACCGGTCCGCACCTCCACTACGAGGTGATTGTCCGCGGCAAACACGACAACCCGTCCAAATACTACTACATGGACCTGACTCCGGAAGAATACGACCGCATGATACAGATTGCCGAAAATCACGGTCAGGTTATGGATTAAACATTGTTTAATACGATGGCATTAAATAAAGATAAAAATCTAAAGCTCTATTTCTCCATCAGCGAGGTGGCGCAGATGTTCGACGTGAACGAATCGACCCTGCGCTTCTGGGAGAAGGAGTTCGACCAGATCAACCCGCGCAAGACAGGCAAAGGGACCCGCTCTTACCGGCAGGAAGACATCGACGCGATACGCCTGGTCTACCACTTGGTGAAAGAAAGGGGCATGACGCTGGCCGGCGCCCGGCAAAAGCTGAAAGAGAACCCCGAAACGACGATCCGCCACGAAGAGATTGTAAACAGGTTGAAACAGATCAAGGAAGAACTGCTCGCCATGAAGGAGGCATTCGAAGTGTTGGAAACTCCCAAATAGTTCTCCGCCTATAAAAACAACTTTAAAGAATTAGCTTGTTACATAGGAAAATCGTACCTTCGCAGCAATTTAATAAAAACAAGAAACATGGAAATTACGGGAAGAATCATCGCCGTACTGCCGGTTCAAGGCGGTATCAGCAAAAACGGAAACGAGTGGAAAAAGCAGGAATATGTCCTGGAAACACATGACCAATACCCTAAGAAAGTATGCTTCCAGATTTTCGGTGCAGACCGCATCGACCAGGCAGCCATACAGCCCGGAGAAGAACTCACAGTATTTTTCGACATAGACAGCCGCGAATATCAGGGACGTTGGTTCACGAATATCAGCGCCTGGAAAGTGGAACGCCCGATGGCCGCCGCTCCCCAGTCGGCACCGGGAGCCATGACTCCGGAGAACGTCATACCGGCATCAGCCCCGGCCGTATCTGCCGTTCCTGACTTCGGTCCGGCCAACCCGATCGACGATCTGCCTTTCTAATGGACATCGTTCTTTTGATCGGCGGATTGCTCCTGATCCTGGCCGGTGCAAACGCACTGACCGACGGGGCCGCTTCGATAGCCAAGCGCTTCCACATCTCCAGCCTGGTGATCGGACTGACGATCGTCGCTTTCGGGACATCGGCGCCCGAACTGACCGTCAGCCTCGTCTCCGCCCTGAAAGGGAGTGCCGACCTGGCAATCGGGAATGTGGTCGGAAGCAATATCTTCAATACATTGATGATCGTAGGCTGTACGGCAGCCATCGTTCCGATCCGCGTCACGAAAGGGACGTTAAGCAAGGAAATACCACTTTGCATACTGGCCTCCATCGTCCTGTTCATCTGTGCGAACGATGTGTTGATCAACAAGGCCGCGACCAACACGATCAGCAGTAGCGACGGGATGTTGTTATTGTGCTTTTTCCTTATCTTCTTAGGCTACACGTTTGCCATTGCCCACAACGGCAGCGGCGAAGGCGAATCCGAGATAAAGGAGATGCCGGTATGGAAGTCCGTCCTGTTCATCGCAGGCGGTCTGGCGGGCTTGATCTACGGAGGACAGTTCTTCGTGAACGGCGCTTCAGGAATCGCCCGCGGCCTCGGAGTCAGCGAATCGATCATCGGCCTGACGCTGGTTGCCGGAGGGACATCGCTCCCCGAACTGGCGACATCGGTCGTGGCTGCCCTGAAGAAGAATCCCGAAATGGCGATCGGAAACGTGATCGGTTCCAACCTTTTCAACCTATTCTTCGTCTTGGGATGCAGTGCGACTATCAGTCCGCTAAACATACAGGGAATCACCAATACGGATCTCGGCATACTGATCGGCTCCTGCGTGCTGCTTTACATCTTCGGTTGGTTCTTCAAGAAACGGACTATTACACGGATAGAAGGGATCACTTTGATAGCTTGCTATATCGGCTATACGGGGTATCTGATTTCCTTGTCCTGATGTAAACCGGGGAAATTTCCCAATACATTTAATCGAAACCTATAACATTTTTGTAAAAAAGATATAGGATATCGGCAAAAAGGGTATAACCTATTCCAGAAAAGCCTATATGCTTTTTAAACGTTTGTTGGGACCTTGCCAATTGACGGATATTTTTTGAGAATTTGTTTTCCACCCTTCTTTTTGAGGGATAGAATATACTTTAGTACAATTGTGCCGAAATACATGAAAAGAAGATATATATTACAACATGTTATTATATTCATTTTTAAGTCTTCGCCCCATAAACTGTTTAGCTATAAACAGATAAGCAAGTGTATAGGTATAGTTGACCCGGTACGGAAACTACAGGTCGTAGAGATTCTTTATGATCTGGCAGACGAGAATTATATTGTAGAGGTGAACTGCGGACATTACCGTTATAATAACAAAGGTTCTACGCTGGTCGGATGTTTCGCAGGACGAAGGACTGGTAATAACTTGTTTGTTCCAGACGATGGAAGTCCCCCTATCGCAGTAAGCAGGTTGAACTCCTTGCATGCATTGGACGGGGATCGGGTACGGGTCAAACTTCTGACAAAACGGACGGGACCTGCACCGGAAGCGGAAGTAATCGCAATACTCGAAAGGAAAGAACATACGGTCACCGGCCGTTTGCAAGTCACCGACAAGCACGCTTTCTTGATTACCGAAAGCAAAAACAGCTATATCAATGTCTTTATCGGCAATCACCTGTTGAAAGGAGGAAAGAAGGGAGATAAAGCACTTGTGCGCATCCTCTCCTGGGCGGAGAGTGAAAAATGTCCTTCGGGCGAAGTCATTGAGATTTTAGGAAAAGCAGGAGATCATGTGGCAGAGATGCGTGCCTTGCTGATCGAGCATGGCTTACCTTACAAGTATCCGGACCATCTGGAGAAGGCCGTCCAAAGAATCGCCACAGCCATACCGGAAAAAGAAATCGCAAGGCGAAAAGACTTCAGGCATATCAGAACATTTACCGTCGATCCGGCAGATGCCAAAGATTTTGATGATGCCCTCTCTGCACGCCGGCTGGACAATGGGAATTGGGAAGTCGGGGTGCATATCGCCGATGTGGGATATTATGTAAAACCGAATACAGGGATAGACAAGGAGGCCGAGCGGCGGGCCATGTCGGTCTATCTGGTAGGTCATACGGTTCCTATGTTGCCGGAGCGTTTGTGCAATCGGTTATGCTCGCTGTGTCCCGGAGAAGACCGGTTGTGTTTTTCCGTCATTTTTGAGTTGGATGCAGACGGTCATGTCAGGAACTTTGACATTTGCCGGACCGTCATAAAAAGTAATTATCGTTTTACTTATCAAGAAGTGCAACAGATACTGGAAACAGGTAAGGGAAAATACAAGGAAGAAATCCGGATACTGGACCGATTGGCGAAAAAGCTGCGTGAAAAAAGATTCAAGAACGGAGCTATCGCTTTTAACCGCGGATCGGTCAAGTTTTGTATGGATCCTGAATACAAACCTTTGCAAGTTTATGTGGAAGAATTGAATGATGCGAATAAACTCATTGAAGAATTTATGTTGCTGACAAACCGGACAGTCGCCCAGGCTGTCAGCAACATGCAGGCTCCAGGAAAGGGGAAAACGTTTATTTATCGTATTCATGCGGCTCCGGTGATCGACCGGCAGGAGAAACTGGTTGCATTAGCCCGCCGCTTCGGGTACAAACTGGATACAGGCAATGGGCGAAACGGCTTTTCACGGAGCCTTAACCTGTTTTTGGGAAGCATAACGGATAAAGCACAGAAGAGTCAAATCGATTTATTGGTGATCCGCTTGATGAGCAAAGCAAAATATACGACAGACAATAGTGGCCATTTTGGTTTAGCGTTTCATGATTATACACATTTCACCTCACCTATCCGGCGTTATCCGGATCTGCTTGTCCATCGTTTATTGGCCCTTTATTTGGACAGGGATACGAACACACAGCGCAGTAAATATGAGAAACTATGCCAGCATTGTTCGGCTATGGAGTTGTCCGTGAAAGCCGCCGAACGTGATTCCGTGCGGTATAAACAAGCCGAGTTTATGCAAGGTAAAGAAGGAAGGGTATTTACCGGAATCATCTCCGATGTGTCTTCCTGGGGATTGCTTGTCGAATTAGACAAAATCCGATGTGAAGGGCAGATCCCCGTTCATAGACTGGGGAATGAATATTTTGACTGGAATGAAAAGAACTTTACGTTGACCGGACGCAGGACGAAACAGCGCTTTCGTTTAGGCGATCCGGTCAACGTAAAGTTAGTCCATGTCTGTCCGGTTCAAAAAGAGATCGAGTTTTCACTTGTAGAGTCATGTCAAGCCTAATTCTATTCAGTCCGCCACACGGGCTACAGACTGTATGTTCTTTATCTTGGAAAGGACTACGCACATCCGCTGGATATCCTCCACATCGTGTACTTTCATCTTTACCCTTCCTTCGAACACGCCGTCCTTCGCCTCGATCAGCAGGCGGATGATATTGACATTGAAGTCATCGGAAATCGTGCGGGTGATCGTGTTCAACACGCCAATCGAGTCGATCCCCTTAATCTCAAGCGTCGCCTCGAATGAAGAGTGATGGCTGCTCCATTCCGTGTTCAGGATGCGTTCGCCAAAGCTGCTTTTCAGGCGCATGGCGATCGGACAGGAACGTTTGTGGACTACCACGTTGCCATCGTCATTGATAAAGCCCAACGACTCGTCGCCCGGAATCGGTTTACAGCAATCGGCAATGACGTAATTGCGTTCGAAAGCCTCCTCCTTCAGGATATAAGGCTTCTTCTTGTCATATTTCGGCTTTTCTTTCGGTTGTTCCTCCTCCTCTTTCTTCCCGGTAGTCGCTTTCGTTGCTACCCGGAGCGCCTGCTTGACGTATTTGAACAGGACATTGTCCGTTTTCTCCTTCAACAGCTTGTGGATGTTTTCAGGCAGGATCACGTCTCCTTTCTCTACCGCATAGAAGAACTCTTCACGCTTGGAGAAGCCGTAATACATACACAGTTTGTCGATATTGGACGTGTTTACCTCCAAATTGTTGCGTTTGAACGCGTCTATCACCTTGCTCTCGCCTTCTTTGGCAGCCTCCTTGCGGGCCTTTTTCAGGTAAGCGTCGATTCTAGCACGCGCCCTTGCAGTCGTGACGAAGTTCAGCCACTCGGGTTGCGGGTTCTGCGAACGGGAGGTCAGGATCTCCACCTGGTCGCCACTTGCCAGCTGATGGCTGAGCGGAACCAGACGATGGTTGACTTTGGCGCCGATACATTTGTTTCCGATATCCGAGTGAAGGGCATATCCGAAGTCCAGAGCCGTAGCTCCCTGGGGCAACGTCTTGATGTCGCCTTTCGGGGTAAAGACGAATATCTCGGAGGTAAAGAGGTTCAGCTTGATCGTATCGAGGAAGTCCAAAGCGTTCGGGTCCGGGCTTTCCAGTATCTCGGTAATGGTCTGCAACCATTTGTCGAGCTCCGTATCTTCTTCGATGTTATGCTCCTTATACTTCCAATGGGCGGCAAAGCCTTTCTCGGCAATCTCGTCCATACGGCGGCTGCGGATCTGTATCTCCACCCATTGTCCGTCAGGCCCCATCACGGTCAGGTGCAACGCCTGATAACCGTTGGCTTTCGGACGGCTCACCCAGTCGCGGATACGGTCCGGACGAATACGGTAGATATCCGTGATGGCGGAATAGATATCCCAGCACTGGTTCTTCTCATCCACACCCGGCAGCGGGTCGAAGATGATACGGACGGCATATATATCGTAGATGTCTTCAAAGCTGACGCCTTTGTTCTCCATCTTGTTCCAGATGGAATAGGCGGATTTCACACGGGCACGCATCTCGTAGTTGAGCCCCATCTCCTTCAACTTCTTGTCCACCGGCACGGCAAAGTGCTCGAACAAAGTGTTGCGGGCGGCTTCCGTAGACTTCAGTTTCAGATTGATAAAGGCATATTCCTGCGGATGCTCATACTTGAAGCTCAGGTCTTCCAGTTCCGTCTTGATGGAGAAAAGCCCCAGACGGTGTGCCAAAGGGGCATAGAGGTAAAGCGTCTCACCGGCTATCTTGAACTGCTTGGCAGGCAACATGGAGCCCAGCGTACGCATGTTATGGAGACGGTCGGCAATCTTGATCAGGATCACCCGGATATCGTCGCTCATCGTCAGCAACAACTTACGGAAATTCTCCGCCTGCGCCGACGCCTGCTCGCCGAAGATTCCTCCGGAGATCTTTGTCAGGCCGTCCACGATCTGGGCGATCTTCTCTCCGAACATATCCTTAATATCCTCGACCGTGTACTCGGTATCTTCCACCACATCGTGCAACAAGGCCGAACAGATGGAAGTGGAACCCAGTCCCATCTCACGGCAGACAATACGCGCCACGGCTATCGGGTGCATGATGTAAGGTTCTCCCGAACGACGCTTTACGCCGGCATGCGCCTGATTGGCAAAGTTGAACGCCTTGGTTATACGTTCCACCTTGCGGCGATGGTTGGACTTGAGGTAATCCTGTAACAGCGCATCAAAGCCGTCCTGAATCATCTGCTCGTCAGCCGAGAGGACAGGTTTCGCCACCTGGTCAGGCTGCATGTCTGTTGTGTCTTTTGTATCATTTATGTCGCTCATATCGAATGCCCTTCCGTATTTTTTAATATGTCGGTAGGCAAATATATATAAATATTTGCGATATATTCCCGAAAGCGACAGAAAAAGTTAAACGACCGGAATTTTCAAGACTTGCCCCGGCCGGATATCGGCACTTGTCAGCCCGTTGGCTCTCTGCAAGTCGTCTGTGGAAACTCCCGGATACTTCTTCGCAATGGAGTAAAGAGAATCGCCGGACTGCACTTTATATGTCAAACTTTTGCCTGATACGCGGGCCGTCTGATGGCTCTTGGCAACGACAGGAGTCGCCTTCTGTTCCGCTTTTGCGGCTCCGGCCTTTTCGGTCTTCTTTGTCTTGGCGGAAGCAAATGCGACCCCTCCGTTATCGACATGCAGACGCAGGCGGCGGCCTTTGGCAACACGGTTGGAACCGAGCCCGTTCCATTTGCGGATATCCTTCGGAGTAACGCCGTAGCGGTTCGCGATGGTATAGATGTTCTCGCCCGAAGCCACCACATGGGTTATTTTCTCAAGCGTGAGATTCTTCGATCCGTCGGCGGCATGGACCGGTACGCAGTTGGCCAGCAGCTCCTCTATACGATGCGTATAGACCGAATCCTCCTTGTCGACAAACGCATAGGTCTGCGATGCCGGAAGTTTCAATACGGAAGGTTCCGTATTTCCCGGAATGATATCCCGTTTATATTGCGGGTTGAGCGCACGAAGCTGTTCGATGTCGATCCCCAGCACATCGGAAACCTGTTGCAGGTGAAGCATGCTGCTCACCATAACCGTATCGGTCGCCAACGGCAGGCTGGTCTGCATCGGGCAAATATTATGATCGCAATAGTAATTCATGATATAATTGGCAGCGATAAACAACGGCACATACGAACGGGTTTCACGGGGCAGGAAGCGGAAGATCTCCCAGAAATCGGTCTTGCCTCCGGAACGGCGGATCGCCTTGTTCACATTGCCCGGACCGCAGTTATAGGAAGCCAGCACCAGGTTCCAGTCGCCATAGATGGCATACATGTCTTTGAAATACTTGCAGGCCGCCTCAGTCGCCTTTTCCGGATCCCGCCGTTCGTCCAACAGGCTGTTGATCTCCAAACCATATATCTTGCCGGTCGGAAGCATGAACTGCCATAACCCGCAAGCCCCCACACGGGAAAGGGCAACCGGATTCAAGGCGCTTTCGACGACAGCCAGATACTTCAGTTCCAAAGGCAGGTTATGCTTGTCGAGCACCTGTTCGATAATGGGGAAATAGAAATCCGCCATGCCCAACATATAGCGTACCAGATCACGCTTGCGTCCTGCATACAGGTCGATGCAATCCCTCACCACCTCGTTATAAGGCAGACGGATCACACTCGGCAGACGTTCCAGCCGCTCTTCATAAACAGAATCGGGGAAATAGACATTCTCCGCATCATCGTGACAATACTCGTCTACCTTCGAAAAGTATTGCACGTGCCAGGAATGGAGCAAACTATCCACGTTTGCATCGAGGCTTTCAGGTATCAGGCCCACTACGTCAGACAGCGAGTCTGCCGATAATGTCGAATGCTGCGGTTCGCCGAATATAGGGTCCTGTGCACGGGAGACCTGCATCAGGCAGAACAGGCAGAATAGGATAAGTAGGTTTTTATTCATGATGTTAGAACTTAAAACTGCAATTCAATCCATACGAACCCGGCGTATAGCGGGTCTTCGGGGTTACCTCCGGCGACCAGTGCAAACTCAGGTCCGGAGAGATGTCAAAGTCGAACAGCTGGGCATCCACATACGCGTCGATAATAGTGATCGCATATACCCCCACGGTAATGATAATACTCAAATCCCTGTAACGGCGGAAGTAATCTTTCCGTCGCTTCAGGTTTTCCTGGAACTGGGCATTCGAGACATAGGAACTCTCCTGCCCGCTCGGCACAAAGATCGTCCAGCTCTCGCTCCACGGCCCGGTGTACGGTGTATGCCCTTCCTGTTGCCCTTCCAACACCTTCTGATAATCCTCCATGATATTGAAATAGGCATTCGAATAATCACTATAATTCTTATTGTTCCAGGTGATGGCATACATACAGCCCATGAAGGCCCCGTAAACCAACGGGAGCTTCCAGTACTTCCTGTTATAGATCTGTCCCAAGCCCGGCACCAATGCATAAAGCAGCGCTTTGTTCGGATCAGGTTTGAATTCCTTCAGCTTCACCTTCGGCTGGGGAAGCGAGTCGGCAGCCGAAAGGACAGCCCTGACGGTCGAATCGGAAGATATCACCGTATCCTGCTTTGCCGTTATCGCCTTCTGCGCATAGCAGGACCATATCGAACCGCATAGCAGGACTATTATCCATAAAATCGCTTTCCCGTTTCTCATTTCAACTTATCCAACAAGCCGATCAGTTTTTCCAATTCATCTTCAGATGCAAAGGGGATCGTTATTTTACCTTTTCCTTTTTCGTTGCATACCAACTGTACTTTCGTATTGAAGAAGCTGGACAGATGATCCTTCAGCAAGTTGAACTCCTCGGGAAGTTTCGGTTTCCGCGGGGCGGGCTTTTCCTTCTTCGCCTGTTCGAGCGCCGCCGCATCCACTCCGCCGCGTACTATCTCTTCGACGTTGCGTACGGACAAGCCTTCCGCCAGGATCTGTTCGTAAAGCGCCAACTGCACCTCCGGATCCTCGACCGGAAGCAACGCACGCGCATGCCCCATGTCGATCTTCTTATCCTTCAGCCCCACCTGTATCTCGGCCGGCAGCTTCAAGAGGCGGAGGTAATTGGCAATCGTCGCCCGCTTCTTGCCGACACGTTCGCTCAGCTTTTCCTGCGTCAGCCCGTAGCTGTCGATCAGCTTCTGGTAAGCCAAGGCTATTTCTATCGAGTTCAGGTCTTCACGCTGGATATTCTCGATCAGAGCCATTTCGACCACATTCTCGTCAGCTGCGGTTTTGATATAGGCAGGGATGCGTTCCAGTCCCGCCATCAGGGAGGCCCGATACCGGCGTTCGCCGGAGATAATCATATATTTGTCCGTCCCGGCCTCTTTCAGCGTGATCGGCTGGATGACGCCTAATGAACGGATGGAAGTCGCCAGCTCCTCAAGCGTCTCTTCCTCAAAAACAGAACGGGGTTGATCCGGATTGGGCTGGATTTTACTCAGCTCTATTTCACTAATAGACGATGAACCGCCCGTTTTGAGGTCGTCCATCGTTATCAAAGCATCCAATCCGCGGCCAAGAGCCGATCTTTTCATTACCATAAACTTTCGAATTTATGATTTATGATTTATGATTTATGATTTGTTTGTCTTTTCAAATCATAAATCATAAATCATAAATCTATTTGTTTTTATCTATCAGCTCCTGTGCAAGCTGCATGTGATTAAGAGCCCCCTTCGACTCGGCATCGTAAAGCAACACGGGCTTGCCGTAGCTGGAAGCTTCGCTCAATTTGACATTACGCTGAATAACGGTCGTGAAAACCAGGTCCCGGAACGGACGCTTCACTTCTTCGTATATCTGGTTGGCCAGGCGAAGACGCGAGTCGTACATTGTCAACAGGAAACCTTCGATTTCCAAAGCGGGATTCAGCTTCGATTTGATGATCTTTATCGTGTTCAACAGTTTGCTGATGCCTTCCAGCGCGAAGTACTCGCATTGCACGGGTATCATCACCGAGTCGGCCGCCGTCAAGGCATTCACCGTGATCAGTCCCAAAGAGGGAGAACAGTCGATCAGGATAAAATCGTACTGATCCTTCAACGGGACCAGTATATGTTTCAATATCAGTTCCCGGTTCTCCATGTTCAGCATTTCAATCTCCGCACCTACTAGGTCGATATGTGAAGGGATAATATCCAGCCCCTCCACTTCCGTATTGGCAATGGCGCCTTTCGGTTCGTCGCCATTCACCAGGCATTCGTAGATGGACAATTCCACATTCCGGATATCCACGCCCAATCCCGACGAAGCGTTAGCCTGCGGATCCGCATCGACCACCAGCACCTTTTTCTCAAGCGCCGCCAGCGATGCAGCCAGATTAATCGTAGTGGTAGTCTTACCTACCCCACCTTTCTGATTTGCTAAAGCGATAATCTTTCCCATACTTTGTCTATTTATTCGGGGGCAAAACTAAACATTAAAAACCTAACACAAATCAGTTCAAGCAAAACAATGCCTGTTTTGTTGAAAAGTCACCTTATCTGTTGATAACTTGCAAATATAAACAAAATATTTAATAACTTGTTTCAAATGAGCGAGATGGAGGGTATTTTTTAGGAATGATAACGAATCCTATAATAAAGAAAGGAAAGAGTTATAATCCAAGATGCGTGTTTCATTATGCTTACCTAATACAAGCAAATCCTTATCGCCCGATACGATATAGTCGGCTGGAATCGTATCGGCTAATGACAATAAATATAAATCTTTTATATCTCTGATAGGAGATTCCGCCTGCTTTTCTATATCAACACAAAAACAATACAAGCTCATCAATTCTAACGTGTCGAGGATATCTTTCTCTCCAATATACTTCCTCAGCTTCGGTCTTTGAACCACGGCTTTATATTCCCCTATCAATTCTTCGCACACATAAATCTCTACTTGTTTACTGTTTAGCAGAGTTTTTAAAGTAGACAGTTTCTTTCCAATAGTAAACGATATCCAAATATTCGTGTCTACAATTATTTTCATTTGCTATATCTTACGGCATTCAACTCCGATAAAATATCATCGTCAGACAGTTCGACATCTTTAGGACGAGACTTGACATACCGGTCCAACATACTTTCTTTAGTAGACACAGACCATCCCATTTTTTTTACTAATTGCTGAAAAAACTTAACATCAGCTTTAGGAATGTTCAAATAAAAGCCTTGTATTGTTGTATCCATAATAAAATTCCATTTCCACAAAGATAAATACTTTCAAACAGATAACCAATAGTTTAAAGTTAAAAATACAAACGTATCAAATTGGGCGCGGTTGCCCTGAGCGGTTTTCACCCACTTATGCTTAAGCTTTGTTAACAACAAGGAAGCAATACAAAGTGAAGTATTCCTGAAAATGGCCGACTTTGGCTATTCTGGAAGTGGGGACGGGTTGTTCGCGGATATTATGTATATCGCTGATAGACTTTGATTTATATGCAAATATAGGTACATATGTACATTATATAAAAAAGCCGGATTTCAGGCCTGTTTTAGGTTGTTTTTATAGTTGTAAGTGATTGAATATAAAAAAGATAGAGGTGATTTTCAAAATGACTAATGAAAACGTACGTTTAAATTCGTCATTTTTCAGCTACAAAAATACAACTACTTTTTAAACCTGCAATCCTTTCTCCCTATAAATTTTCCTTTTCTATATTCTTTCTTATCAATTAGATAGCCTTACCTGTACGAAAAACCTTCTTTCCGATACGAACTCCCTTCATACCCCCGAAAAAATGACTAAAAAAAACGTACGTTTTCATTAGTCATTATACAGGATTTTAGTTAACGCTTGTAAAACAAGGGTTATCGAAAGAGACGATATACATATAGATATACTATTTATTAATTAAACATTTTAGAATTATGAACAAAAAGATTTCTACTCTTTTGGCCGGCGTTGTACTAATGGGTACTTCATTCGGTGCATCTGCACAAGCTACTGCACCGACCGGTACAACTGGCCAGTACACGTACGACCAGATTATTAACGATGGGACTTATTATGTCATTACTAATGGTACTACTCCTACTAATTCTTTTGCTTGGACTCGTAACAATGCATCAGGAAAAGACTCATTAGACGTTAATAAAACGATCGATTTCTCTACAGCCTCTTTTGCAGAAATGGACTCTGCATTATGGAAGTTAGTTAGAAAACCGGGGGCAGGCGAAGTTTACGAAATTGTAAATAAGGCTACACAGCAGAAGTTGGCTTTCAGTTCTGATTGGAAAAAAAGAACATCTGCTATTGTAAGTGCATCTTCTACAGGTGCAATCAGCCAGTTCTCGGTTGGTGGAACTAATAAGAACATCCCGTATGCAACATTCGGTGCTAACGGCGACTCTGTAATCTTTTTATCAACAACAGCTGGCGAATTGAAAGTTGAAGAAGCTAATGCTGCAAGTCAGTCTTTCTCAGGAGCTTTGAATTTAAATTACTTCAGAAAACCTGCTGCCAGAACTCTTACCAAAGAAGATCTGAACAAAAAGTTAGCTACAGGCGGTTTCCAATTGTTCTTCTCTTACAAAGACCAATTGACAACTGCTAACAATGCTTTGGCAGGTGTTATTTTTGAAGCAGATGCTACTAATGCCACAGATACTTTGGTTAAGTTGAAGGCAAAGCTGTTAGCACCGAAGTTTAGCGCATCAGCTCCTACTACAAAAATGTATCAGTATGCTTATATCGATACAATCAGTTACGATCCGAATAATGCATCAGCTGACGGTGATAAACTTACTTTCAAGGTGGACACGTTACCGACAAATGGCACTGCAACCCAACTTACAGCAAACGCTTACACTTTCCGTTTCCGTATCGACCCGTCTTCAGCTAAAGATTCTGTCGCTGTATTTGTAACAGCTTCTTATGATGTTACATCTGGTACGGCTCCGAAAACATGGACAGACAAAGCATCTGCTCTTACCCCTACAGGTCTTGGCGGTTTCCCATTGCAGATCGCTCCTCTTGCCGGAACATCAACTGACAAGTTAGTATTGACTACTGGTAAAGATCACAATGTCACAACAGCTCTTCCTGCAGAAACCCGTATCTCCTTCACAGGTGGTGCAACTCCTGCTCCTCTGTTCGATGCTACAAAGGTTTATTCTGTTAAAGTTGTAAACGATGCTACTACTTATGATGCTGCTAAGAAAGGCAAATACATGGTTGTCGCTCCGACTTCTGCAACAGCTTACGGTGCAGCTTATTCAAACAGCGTATTCGATCACCTGCCTTCAACTCAGTTCGTATTTGACGGAGCCCAGATGATCAACCGTGAATTGGCTTCTGTCGACACAGATCCTCTTTACACAGTAGAAGGCAAGACTGACGTTTATACCAACCTGACAGATACATTCGAAATCAAAGCGATGGCAAATGTAAACCTGCAGGATTCAACAATGGGTTGGTCTTACATCAGTGCAGATTCTCTGACTAACTATGCATTCTCTTTGGATTATATCTCCGGTATCCTGGAAGGCCGTAGCATCAACGTGAAGACTGACTCTTCTGTAGTTGCTACAACTGAAGAAGGCAAGCTGTTCAAGCTCGAAGCTGTAAACTTTGGCAAGGTTGCAAATGCTGCCGATATTGACGAAGTGAAGACTCTTTACAACCAGGCTTACAAGATCTTCTCTAAAGACAAGAAGTTTGTTGTCGTTAAGAATGGTACTACAGGCAAGTTGGCTTTGACTTCTATAACAAGCGCAGCAGGTGCTACTCCTACTTCTTTCTATCTGAAAGAAACGGAAAACAAGGGTGAATATATCTTGGTAGAAGGTACTTCTAAATACAACGTAAACTCAACTAACGAAGCTCTGGAAGCAGTTGGTTTGAACTTGAACAACAACGCATTTGCCGTACAGGTAGAAAAAGCTCCTGAATATGTACTGGACGCTAAGGGCCACTACAACATCGAAAACCTGCGTGGCGACATGCTGGCTGCTGATGCTAATGGCTTCGGTATGTTCCGCAAAGAAGGTGAACTGAAAGCTGCTTACGGAAAAGAAGACTTCGCTTTGTATATCGACACTGCAAAGATCCACGCTACACAGCCTTCTTACTTCATCCTCTCTGGTGCTAAGACTGGCGAAGGTTCTGAATTGGAAGGTAACTTCTTGCGTGTAATGTCTGACTCTACAAGTGTAAACGAAGATTACAAGGCTGGTAACGGTTGGGCTCGTCTGGCATTCGTTCCTGCAAAACGTGAAGCTACAAGCGACTCACTGTTGGTTAACTATCAGAATGAAGAATTAACTAAGGCAGATAGCGTTGACTACAAGGGCAAGAATACCGGTAAGATCGGCCAGTTCCAGTTCAAGATCCAGTACACTGACAATGAAGGCGAATATATCGTGGAAAATGCAGCCGGTTATCTGGCTACTTACAATGATGTATTGTGCTTGCTGACTACAGCTAACGCTGCATTAAACGATCCTCAGTTGGTTAAACTGACTCAGGTTTCTGCTCCTACAGCCAACGAAGGCGTTGCAGTATCCGAAGTAACCGTTATCGCTGGCGAAGGCCAGGTAACGATCGCTGGTGCTCAGGGTAAGAAAGTTGTTGTAACCAATGTTTTAGGTCAAGTTATCACCAACACGGTCATCACTTCCGACAATGCTCCGATCGCTGCACCTCAGGGCGTAGTCGTTGTAGCTGTCGAAGGCGAAGAGGCTGTCAAGGCTATCGTAAAATAAGATTGAAATTATAATCAAATAATTCGATCGCGCGGGAAGGATATTCCCAAGTACCCTGCGAAAGGCGAACAAGCGGTCAGATTTAATATTAATAATACTAAAGTATATTGAATTTAAAAGTTCAAGTAGCCTTTCCCCTGCGAAGGACGAAGGCATACACAAAACAAGAGGCTGTGTCGTAATTAAGTTTTACGGCGCAGCCTCTGTTTTTAGTGGTTCCGAGAGTCGGATTATTTTCAGGCGACCGATTTTTGCGGAATTTTCCAAAATATTCGATTCTCGGACGATATAATCCGAGATACACGTATAAACAGGTCAGGATGGGGCGTATTCCCCCCATTT
>NZ_CDRTCT010000023.1:0-95155 GCF_977054455.1 Parabacteroides sp.
TGTGAAAGAAACACAAAAAATGTTGAAATCCAATGAAAAATAACTATATTTGAACCGTCTAATCAGACGCACTTAGTGGTATACTTTTCAATTACTAAGTGGAGTACTTTTCAGTTATTATCTACAAAATTAATTTGGCAGCTACTACTTATACACTCGATAGACAGCTTGTTATTAATAGACCTTTGGTTATTCATGGAGAAGCTGCAACAGACGGCAAGCCTATGACAACCCTGGAAGCGAATACAAATTGGACTGCAACTGGTAGTGAAGCTAACTTGGTATCTATTGAAGGTGAAGAAACAGGCAATGTTGCTTTGGATAATCTTTGCATAAAGGGTTCAAAAGGCTCCGGTGTTAATGCACAATCCAAAATGACAACCCATTTAAATAATGTAGCATTGGAAGGAAATGCTAAAGCCGGTTTGTTGGTTCATTCAGTAGTAGTAGCTGAAGGATTGGTAACAAAAAATAACTTTTGGGGTGGCGTAAATGTCGGAACAGACGGAACCCCGGTTTATTCTCCGAAGTTTACTTTCTCTCCTGATTGTTCTTTTGCCGAATCATCCAAGATCTGGTCCGAAGATACGAAAACAGATCCGGATCAATTAGTTGAAGGCCCGAATGGTTGGACTTCTTATGTGGGTGTTCAGGGTGCAAATACTAAGGAAATGCGTTATTGGACGAACTCGAAACTGATATCCGAATTCTATCAGCAGTTCCCCAATAAAACTGGCGACAAATGGAATAAAGGATATACATTTATTTATGCCAACGGTAATCCGATCACTATTGAACAAGGTTCAACAGCCGATTTAGTTAAAATCAGCGTAGATAACACGGATGATGTATTAGAAGTAGAGACAAGCAAAAATCCTGTTGTCTTCGGCGGTAGCAAGAATGCAACTGTATCTTCTTCCAAGATTACGATGAAAAGTGGAAAGGTTATGAATCTTTTCGGTGGTGGTTATGGTGAAAGCAATGGTTCCACTGCAGCTGCAACAGCCCAACCGGCAGGTGTAACAGGCAATACTGTCATTAATGTTTCTGGAGGTGAAGCCCATAATATTCTCGGTGGTGGTTTGTACTATTCTAAGTCAAATACTGTGAATATTACAATCAGTAAAGTTACGATGGATGTTAATGCTTGGGTTATGTGTGGCGGTATGGAAAGCGGTCTGACAACGGCTGGTAAGTATCCGACATTTAATAAATGCACGAATACAGTCGACGAGGGCACTCTTACTATCACAGGCGGTACGTTCTGCTATGTATGTGTCGGTGGTACAGATGGCTGGGGCGGCTATGTGAAAAAAGCAACAGCTAATATAAGTGGAACTGCAGACTCTGCAACTTCTTTGGTCGGTATTTTCGGTAATGGTTCGAACGGTGGTTCGGATGAGGTTATCGGAACATTGACCGGATGTACGTTCACAAGTATGGCTGGCGGTTATGATACTGAGATTGCCAGTATCAATCGTGGACATGTGAAAGATGTTACATTGAACTTTAATAAATGTATATTCCCGGAGAGTGTTATTGCTTATATCGGTGGAACAAAAGGTTGGAAAAAAGATTATAAATCTTCCGATGTAGAAGTTGTTTCTCCCGGTACGGTTTCATTCTCTTTTAATGAATGTACGAATACTCCGACATTAGGTTTGAGTGATGGTCTGGATAATGCAAATGTGACTGTAGCTGGTGCTCCGGTTCAGGTTGCTTCTTTCGATAATGGTATGGATGCAAAGAAAACGGCCTTTACAATTGTAACAGGTAAAACTTGGAACTTGAATGGCGGTTTGACATTTGCGACAGGAGACAATGCTGCTACTCTGACTAATGGCGGTACACTCAACGTCACCGCTTCTACTCCTGCCATGTTGCAAGATGCTTTAACAGCCGGTGCAAACAAGGTGAATCTGGATGCAACGAATTTTGAACTTACCTCTAATCTGGAAATTACGAATCCGATTGCCTTGATAGGAACAGTAGGAACGGAAAATGCGATTACGACTATTACACAGGCAACACAAGCAGGATCGGCAACAACAGGTGATAATTTGGTTACTGTTAAGAGTACAAAAAATGTCTCATTAGAGAATATCAAGATCACTAAATCTGATAATTATGGTCTGCATGTATTCAATTCTGACAGTGTGAGATTGACGAACGTCACTTTGTCCGACAACAAAGCCGGTGGTCTCTTAGTAAACGGTTCTACTGTGACAGCAGATAAGCTGACCACTGAAAACAATGCTTGGGGCGGTATCGAAGTCGGTAAAGGCGAAGGTGTCACTAAAGAACCTAAACTGACGATCTCAAACAGTACATTAAAAGAAACGTCTTCAATCTGGGCTGATACCGATCCGAGCAAGGAAGGTAGCGAAAAGGTTGCTGAATGGGTAGCCGGTACAGGATGGAATATGTTTGTAGAACAACCTTCCGGTAAAGAATACAAACAAACTTTCTGGTCACAGAAGACGAAGATACAGATCAATGTGACAAAGAGTACGTTCTTCTATGATGGAGAAGTAAAGAATGTCACTTATACGGTAACGCCGGAAGACGTAACAGATGTTACAGTTACTTATAAGACTATTGCAGAAAATCCGACGGTAGTGGAAGCCGATACCATTAAGAATGTAGGCTCTTACTATGTAATCTTTACTCGTGAGGCAGATGCAACTTATCTGGCATTGAATGATACCGTAACGATGTCTATCAATGCAAAGGGTGTTCCTGTTATTAAAGGTAACTTGCCTAAAGCAACTTCTGTTGAAGCCGGACAACCTTTGTCTATGTCCTTCCTTGAAGGTGGTAAAGCAGTAGTTAGCGGAACTGAAGTATTAGGCTCTTTCTCTTGGGCAGATGCCAACATGATCATGCAAGAAGGTGATAACAAGTGCGCAGTAGTCTTTACTCCTGCTAATTTGGCTGAAATGGAAGTGGCTGTGGATACGATTGTAATCAATGCAAAGCGCTACTTCACCGTAACGACTGGCGTCAGTGCAAACGGTAAGGCAGTCATTGCCAACAAATCGACTTCCGACCGCTATGCAAGAGGTACTCAATTGAACTTTACGATCACTCCGGAAACAGGATATGAATTTACCGGTTGGAATGAGAAAACAGATCATAAGGAAACTTCTTATACGGTAGGGCAGGATACGAGCTTCGTAGCCGGATTTACGAAGAAGAAGTTTACGGTTACTGTAACTGATCCCGGAAACAGCAATGCGTTGGCTGTGAAATATAAGGATGCGAATGGTTCTGAACAGACTGTTTCTTCTCCGGCTATATTGGATTACGGAACTATCCTGACCGTTACGGCAACTGCCGCTCAAAGCTATAATGCAGAAGCGATCTCTGCAACCGGTTCTACCTTGAGCAAGGGACAGATATTCTTGGATGCAAACACGACTATTTCCGCAACGTTCGTTGCTAAACCTGAAACACCGAAGACTGTTACTGTAACTGCACCCGAAGGTGGTACGATCCGTTTGACAGACAAAGAGACAGGTAAGGAAGTCGTGGCCGGTAGCTCGGTTAAAAGTGGTACGGCAATTATTATCGAACGTACACCGAATAAGGGTTACAAACTGGCAGACGCTACTCAGGCAAGAACCGAACAGACTGTTTCTGATAATGTAACTATTACTGCCTCTTTCGAAAAAGAAGTCTATACGATCACTGCAAAAACTGGAACCGGCTATACATTGAATGTGGATAAATCGACAGGCTATTATGGCGATCAGGTTAAGGTTGGCTATCAGATACAGCCGGGCTATAAAGCCGTTGCCCTGATGGTTAATGCAAAAGAAGTTCCGAACAACAGTACCTTCACATTGACTGAAAACACAACCGTTCAAGTTATCGTGAAAGAAAAGGCAACTGTCGCTGTTAAAACAGACGAGCAGTCTTACGTTTATAACAGCTACAACCAGGCATTCGTAGTGAAAACTACTCCTGCCGGTCTGGACAGCGTTTCTGTCTCTTACACAAAGAACGGAACGACCGTCTCTACTCCGATTGATGCCGGTACATATACCGTACACATCAACCGTCCGGAAGACGAAAACTTCAAGGCGTTGAATGTTACAGCTACTTTGAAGATCACACCGGCTCCGATCGTGATTACGGCTCGTCCGACTGCTGCAGACGGAACAGGTGGTGTTGCTTCTGTAGCTGGTGCATGGGCATCCGGTAGTAAGCCGTCTGATCCGGTCCAGCCGATGACAAAGGCGTTGAAGTCTACTGATCCTTCTTTTGCAATCTTTACCCCGACCAGTACTAACTACGCAGTAGGCTATTGTGCTCCGGGAAGTACGCTGGATATGAAAGTGTCCATTACACAACCGGCCGTTGGCGGTACAATTACGGTTTGGGATGGTAATTTGCAGATTGCAGGTGATGGCACTGGCAACAATGCTTTGAAAAATACAGAACTTCGTGCTATCGCAACTCCGGCGGAAGGTTACAAGTTCAGTGGATGGACAAGTGGTATAACATCTGATGGTGATAAGACTAACGCTTCTGCTACGGTTACACCTTCTGATAACATTACTTTTGCTGCTACATTTGTTGAGAAAGTAACATTAACTCCTTCTGTTACGGAAAATGCTTCTGCTGAATACGATGGAACAGTCAAAGGCGGAAACCTGACAATCAGTGCAAATACAAATGTTACGGATGGTTGGTCATACAGTTTCCAGCAGAACGGAATGACTGTTATTCCGGTAAATGCAGGTAAGTATGATGTAGTGGTGACACGTGCTGCCGATGCTGATAATAAGGCTTGTCGTGTAGTTCTTACCGGTGCATTTGAAATCAAAAAAGCAACTCCGGTCGTAGCAACAACACCTGTTGCAACCGTTGTGAAAGGCGCAATGTTGCATAGTGCGGAAGTAACTGGCGGAGCAGCTTCTACGGATGGTACATTTGTATGGAAAAGTAGTAATGAAGCAGTCAATGCTGATGCAACGGATAAAGTGATGGTATTCGTCCCTTCCGATACCGATAACTTCTCAGAAGTAGACGTAACGGGTGTAAAAGTTAAAACGACCGACCTTCAGGTTATCTCTTTCGTACAGCCTGAAAATGGAACAATTGTCGTTAAACGTGGCGAGACTGTTCTGGTTTCCGGTGATCCGATAGCAAGTGGCGATAAACTTACGATTTCCGTTAAGCCTGCTTCCGGTTATGAACTGCAATCTTTGACTGTTGCGGGTACTGCCTTTACAAATGGCGGAGAATATACAGTTTCAGGCGATGCAACCGTAAACGTTGTTGCAGTAATGAAGAAGACACAAACTGGCGGCGGAACGACCGAGCCGGAAACTGTAGCTGTAAGTAGTGTATCTTTGGATAAGACTGAACTCACGCTTCCACGTCTGGATACTTATACATTGAAAGCGACTGTCAATCCGTCTGACGCTACCAACAAAAGTGTTACTTGGAAGAGCAGCGACGAAAGTATAGTTAAAGTAGATGCTGACGGTAAAGTGACAGCTTTGAAAGTAGGTAAAGCAACTATCACTGTTACAACTGTCGATGGCGGCAAAACCGCAACTTGCCAGGTGACGGTAGATTTCGCAACCGGCCTCGAAGAAGCCCTTGCCAATACGGAAGTGTTCGGAAGAAAGGGGAATATTTATGTGAATCCGATTCAGCCGCTGCAGGTGACCGTTGTGAACATGATCGGTAAGATCGTCTACAATGCACGTATCAGTGGCAATACGCAAATACCGGTAACGAAAGGCATTTACATTGTGAAATTAACCAATGCCGGCAATACTATTGTTACCAAGGTTAATGTATACTAATCCATATATGTATAGAGAGTTTTAGTATTGAATGAGAAAGGGCGTCCGCGAGGATGCCCTTTTTTTATATCCCTGCCCGTACACAAATCCCCCTAACACAAAAAAGAGAGCCTCTTTTCAAAGAAACTCTCTTTCCATATATACCTGCCCTTGCAGTTACTTACAAGGATTTAACCTATCTCTTTCCAGCCGGAGTCAGCAGGAATATCAGTAATCCAAATGCAATTACTCCTAACATACCATATAAAACATACGCTGCTTCCATAATTATCCTTTTCTATAAATTAATATTATTATACCACACAGAGCAAATGCTATGGCAATTATACCAGCCATAATAATTAATCCTATTTTTTAGATATCAGATTCAAAGCTGTCGTTATCACTGCACCGCCAATAACCAGTTTCGATATATCCAATAAATATTTTGCAATCTCTTTCGAGACGTTTATACCTTCTTCCCTTACTATCGGAATAACTTGTACTCTTGAACTTCGTTTTTTCTTCATAGTCAAGACTTTTTGTGTTAAACATTAAGTAACAACAAAGGTAGAAAAGATACCAAACCTTTTCTACCTTTTTAGTCTATTTTTTGATAGAGATGGGGTTATGCCTCATCCTATATGCTTAGGGAAAACGATCTACATAGGACGCAATTCCACCGTTAATCCCATTGCGGCAGCTATACGGTATAGGGTGGAGACGGTAGGAACAGTCAATCCTCTTTCGATTCTTGAAATATACCCTTTGTCCGCACCTATGCGCTTAGCAAGTTCTGCTTGCGTTAGTCTTGCATTCTTGCGGGCATCCAACAGGATTTGGGCGTTATATTCCTCCCATGCCTTTTCAACAGCTTTCTCCCGTTCAGGAGTGCCTATTTCTCCTAATTCTTCATCCAACCATGCACTGACATCGTAAATGTCTTTACTGATTTCCTTTAGTTCCATAATACTCCTTTTTTAATTTTATTGCTTTGTCGATTTCACCATCGGGTGTTTTCTGTGTTTTCTTTTTGAAACAATTGAGTAATATTACTATTATGTTTCCATCGTATATGAAGAATATTCTAAATTCATTGTTACCATAGGTCACTCTAAGTTCATAAATTTCATCTCTTATGAACTTGATGTAGTGGCTTGGTATTTTATCTTTCTCTTTGAAAAGAGCTAACGTTCGTTGTATTTTTTTGCGTTCTTGCTCTGAAAGTCTTGAGATAAATTCTGAAAAATACTTCTTGTATGCGATTATCTTTTTCATGGGACAAATATAATGTAAGTTATATATATGTACAACTTTTGTGGATGTTTTATTGACGTTTTATTTATTAATTTCTCTCATCCGGCCAAGGGCAAGCCTTCCCTGTCGCCTTGAAAGACGGACGTTGGGCGTCTACCTTTCGGAGGTGGTCGCCGAGTTCTTTGGAGAGACGTTTGACGATTTCCGGGTGACGGGTGCTAAGGTCGTTTTTTTCGCCGATATCGTCGGAGATGTTGAACAATTCTTTCTTGCCGGTGCCGTAATAGTAAATCAGTTTCCAGTCGCCATTGCGGACCGCACAGTTGAAGTTGATGCCCGGACCGTCGTTGCCCCAGTTGTTCGGCATATTCCAGAAGAGGGAACGCCCTTTGGAAGGATCGCCCGTCCCGGTGAGCAGAGGAACGAAGCTGATGCCGTCGATCGGTTGCACCGTCTCGTAGTCCTTCACTCCGGCCATTTCCAGAATAGTCGGGTAGAAATCTTCTATCAGCAGGTATTTGTCGCAACGGGTATTCGGTTGGGCCACTCCCGGCCAACTGACGATCATCGGCTCGCGGATACCCCCTTCGAAAAGGGAACCTTTGCCGCTCAGCAACGGGTAGTTCTGCGTATGCAGCGGACCATCCCTCCAGGCTGATTCGGAAGCAAGGCCGCCGTTATCGCTCATGAAGAGGATGATCGTATTGTCCGCCTCCCCGTTCTTTTCCAGCCAGTCCATCAGATCACCCAGGCTCTTGTCCATCCCTTCGATCAGGGTGGCGTAGGCTGCCTCATGGTCCGTCATTCCTTTCTTCTTGTATTTCTCGTAGAAGCGCATATCTTTGTTCAGCGGGATATGGATGGCATAGTGGGACATGTAGAGGTAGAACGGCTGGTTGTATTTCTTCGCCTTGTCGAGTGCCTTGATCGCCTCCAATGTCAAGGCTTCGGTAGCGAATGTCTCCGTGCCCCAATACTTTTCGAGGCCGGGGATGGACATCAGCGAAGTCGGTTTGCCATCCTTCGTATGGCCGTAATTCTCTTCGCCTAAATAGCTTGCCAGACCGCCGGCGGCATGACCGGAAATGTTGACTTCGAATCCCCAGTGGTGCGGGTCCTCTCCCGGAGTGTCGATCGCGCCGAAATGGGCTTTTCCGCAGTGGATCGTATGGTAGCCGCTGTTCTTCAGGAGCTGGACAAAAGAGGTTCCGACGAAGGTATTGTTGGTCCCCGGAACTTGGCTGACGCCGTTGTAGTTCCAGTCCGGTATGTCGAGCAGGCTGTCTTTGCGGTCGGTCGTCTTGTTCTTCTGGAGCGTCCAGTTGGTGACACGGTGGCGGGCGGCATTCGTCCCGGTGATCAGGCTGCAACGGGACGGGGAACTGATGCTGCTGGCATACGCCTCGGTGAACATGACTCCCTGGCGGGCGAGGCGTTCCATGTTGGGCGTCTCGTAGACTTCGTTATAATGTGTCTTTTCTGTCCAGAAGGGCAGGGAAGTGTCTTCCCATCCCATATCGTCAACCATAAAGAGAATGATGTTCGGCCGTTTGGCAGGTTGGTCGGCTGCCTGCATGTTTCCTGTCTGGAAAGCGGGAAGGATTGCTAAAGGCAATAAAATTCGTTTGTCCATCTTTTTTGTGTTTTTCGGTTTATATTCCTGTGAAAGTCACGAATATGACAAAGGTACGCTTTACAGAAGAAATGGAAGAGGCTTCGGAATCCTTTAGTGAATATTTGCATTTCGAGGGCTATATATTGAATTATTGCTAAATATAGTAGTTTAACTATTTATTGTAGTTGTATTATTGCACTTTATAGTTATCTTTGAGCATTCACCTGATAAATGAACATCGAATATGAAGAAACTGACTCCCAAAGAAGAAGATATCCTGAGTTATTTCTGGACGAACGGCCCGTTGTTTATCCGTGAGTTATTGGAATTGCAGGAAGAGCCCAAGCCGCACTACAACACGTTGTCCACGATCGTACGCGTGCTGGAAGAGAAAGGCTATATCGGGTATCGCCCGTATGGAAACACCTATCAGTATTATGCGTTGGTTTCGGAAGACGAATACCGGAACAAGACGCTGAAGAACGTGGTAAGCCGCTATTTCGGCGATTCCTATACGCGTGTCGTTTCTTCGCTGATAGACCGTGACGAACTGTCGGTCGAGGAATTGGAAGAATTGCTACAGCAGATCAAGAACCGTAAAAATAAATGAGATGGTTGCCTTCCTCCTTTATATCGTCAAGTCTACTTGTTGCCTGACTCTGTTTTACTTGGGTTATAAAGCCTTGTTGAGCAACGAGACGTTTTTCCGCTTCAACCGGATGGTGCTGCTGGCGGGGATGCTGGTGTGCATGCTGCTGCCGTTTGTCGAGCTACGGACGGAATCGCCCGGTGTGCTGCAAATGCCGTTGTTGCAGTTGGAAGAGATGATACAGGAAGGAGTGGGGGAGACGGTTTCGCAGCACTCCGTTGTCCAGGTTGGAACGGAGATCGTACCGGCTGTACGGGAGGCTTCCGGCTCATGGGGAGAGTGGGCGGTTTACCTCTATCTTGCGGGGATGGCGGTTGTCCTCTGCCGGCTGGTCCGCTCGTTTGTGAGTTTGCTTTGGCTGATCCGGAGTGGCGAGAAGATACGGAAAGAGCGTTATACGCTGGTGCTGGTCGGCAGGCCGGTCGCTCCTTTTAACTGGGGGCCGTATATTGTCCTGTCGTTGAAAGATTATTGTGACTATCCGGATGAGATATTGACGCATGAGCAAGTCCACCGGCGCAAGCATCATTCGTTGGACTTGATCTATACGGAGGCAGTCGTGCTCCTGCACTGGTTCAATCCCGCAGCCTGGCTGTTGAAACGGGAACTCCAGGAGGTTCATGAGTATCAGGCGGATACGGGCGTACTTAAAAATGGCATCGATGCAACAAAATATCAATTGTTATTAGTGAAAAAAGCTGTTAGCGCGAGCTCCTACACCTTTGCTAACAGCTTCAATCACAGTAAAATTAAAAAACGAATTACTATGATGTTAAAAGAGAAATCGAACAGTTGGGCCCGGTTGAAGCTCGTGCTTTTAGTTCCGGTGGCAGCATGTAGCATGCTTGCTTTCGCCCGCCCGGATGTAAACCGGGAGTTGACAAACTTAATGCAGAGCGAAGATACGACAATTTCTCCGGTCGGACAACCGTACACCCGTGAATTCTTCGACAAGGAGATCGACCGGTATATCGGACAGGCGGGAGGCGGACAGCTTTCAGGCTCGGAAAGACTTGAGTTCATGGAGAAACATGTGACGCGAACGGACTTCCTGATTAATGCCAATGACCAGATACTGTATGGCAACGATTTTGCAGAGATGTTCGAAATGCCGGCCAAGTTGAAAGCGACTCTGTCCGGGGCATCCGGTAAAAAGCCGGTGATGATCTTTTTCCTCTGTGATGCGCATACAAGCGATGCGGCAGTTGAAAAGGCGTTGGAAGTAGCGGGCAAAGCTTTTGCCGACTATCAGGCAACGGAGTCCGGAAAGAATACCCCGACCCTGTTTTTCTTTGGAGAACCGCGTAAGAACTATCCTCCTAAAAAGAAATAGTGCGTAATAAAAGGGTACATGCTTTTCCCAAAGAGGATGCATGCTCTTTGAAAAAAGGATGCATGCTTCCTCCGGTTTTATCGGGTGAGGCTTATTTCTCAACCAACTCGAACTTCCGGAAACTGAGGATATCGTCGCTGAACCGGGGATTCAGATAATGACTGTCGGAAATGTATAGCCCTTCGGGACGAACCAGCATGATGGTTGGATTGTAGGTATTGTCGGGAAAGAGGGTTTCGCCGAGAATACGGAACTCTTTATCGAGAATGATAATGCTGAAGTTCTTACGTCCGAATTGTACGAGTTCCATAGGACGGACGCCTTTATCCAGAGTCGAGGGCGGATAAGCGATCCGGTAATAGACTTCCCGGTAAGGGTCGTACAGCAGGTTGTTATACCAGGCATTCACACAGAAATCTTCGGGACTTGCGGTAAGCTCGTCCGGCAGTTGTACTTTGTCGAAGTATTTGCTTTTGACCGGGACTTTCCGTATCGAGTCGTGTTCGGGAGTAGCCACATAGATATTCTCGTCATAATGGAACGAGTAAACGAAATGTTTTCCGTCATAACAACGGCTGTAACTGGCTTCCATGCCGTACCGTTTCAGCTTGACTTCCGAACCGGGATAATCGGGATAATCGAAAGGCAGTTTCTTTTCCTCTTTCGTGTTCATGTTGATTGCGACGGAAACAGGGTCATGCTCGATCAGGCGGTTCGGCTCTATGCAGGTATATAGAGTGTGTTCGATGCGTACAGGCAATTGTGAAGCTGTAACCATAAAACAGGAAGGCTTTAATCCAGGGAAAGGCTGCTTATCGAGAAGTTCGCAGTCCTTATTAATCAAGTATAGCCCACTTTCGTAAAAACTAAAGACGTAAATACTGTCGAGATTCTGAATATAATAACCGAATGTCCTCCCGACGCCGTTGCTTCCTTCCTGCGGCGGGGTGATCCTGAATGCCGGCTTCTGCTGTTTCAGGTCATAGAAGTGGATCGTATTGTTTTCAAAGTTCTGGAAAGTGAGATATTCTTTTCCGTCTTTGTCTTTATAGAGGGAATAAATGTTGAAGTTGTTTTTCGTGTCCGAATCGATCGGGAAAGACAGCGTTTCGTCTGTCTCTTTCAATTCGCAGGCTCCGTACTTTTTGTGTGTTGAACAGGCGACGGACAGGAGTAGGAGGAATAGTAATAAATGGTGTTTCTTCATATTCGTATAAAAATTAAGAAAGAGGAATGTGCCGAAGTTCTTTCCGGCGCATTCCTTTCCGAAGTCCTTTAATCTTTCTTTACCGGCGGATAGTCGATCGTGTAGTGTAGTCCGCGGCTTTCCTTGCGTTCCATAGCCTGGCGGGTGATCAGGTAACCGACGTTGATCATGTTACGCAGTTCGCACAGTTCTTTGGAGGCCTTGCAACGCTTGAAGAGGCTTTCCGTCTCTTCGTACAGGATGTCCAGGCGGTTCCAGGCACGGGTCAGGCGGGTATTGCTGCGGACGATGCCGACGTATGATTCCATGATCTGGTTCACCTCCTTCATGCTCTGGGTGATCAGCACGCGCTCTTCGGTGGAGATCGTGCCCTCGTCGTTCCATTCGGGGATGTCGGTGTTGAAGTCGTAACGTTCGAGGACGCTCAGAATATGTTTGGCGGCTGCATCCGCATATACGACCGCTTCGATCAGCGAGTTGGAAGCCAGACGGTTCCCACCGTGCAGGCCGGTATTGGAACATTCGCCGATCGCATACAGGCGGCGGATGCTGGACTGGCCGTTCAGGTCCACACTGATACCGCCACACAGATAATGGGCGGCCGGTGCTACCGGAATATAATCTTTGGTGATGTCGATGCCGATGCTGAGGCATTTCTTGTAGATGTTGGGGAAATGCTTCTTCGTCTCTTCCGGATCTTTATGTGTCACATCCAGGTAGACGTGGTCTTCACCCCGGAGCTTCATCTCGTTGTCGATCGCACGGGCTACAATGTCACGCGGAGCCAACGAGAGGCGCTTGTCGTATTTCTGCATGAACTCTTTTCCGTCCAGCGTACGGAGGACGCCGCCATACCCGCGCATAGCCTCGGTAATGAGAAAGCAGGGACGGTCGCCCGGATGGAAGAGGGCGGTCGGGTGGAACTGGATGAACTCCATGTTTTTGACAGCTCCCTTGGCGCGATAGACCATTGCGATACCGTCGCCCGTAGCGATCAGCGGGTTGGTCGTGTTGCGGTAGACGGCTTCACAACCGCCTGTAGCCATGACCGTCACTTTGGACAGGAAAGTGTCTACCTTGCCGGTGTCTTCGTTCAGCACGTATGCTCCGTAGCATTTGATGCCCGGCGTATGACGGGTGACGATGATACCCAAGTGATGCTGCGTGATGATCTCTACCGCAAAATGGTGGTTGAATATCGTAATGTTGGGATGTCTCTTGATCGCTTCGATGAGGCTAAGCTGGATCTCGGCGCCGGTATTGTCCTTGTGGTGCAGGATGCGGAACTCGGAATGTCCTCCTTCGCGGTGAAGGTCGAACTCGCCGCTTTCCTTCTTGTCGAAGTTCACGCCCCAGCCTATGAGTTCTTTGATCTGGTCCGGTGCATGTCGTACGACCATCTCCACGGCTTCCCGGTCGTTGATCCAGTCGCCGGCAATCATTGTGTCTTCAATATGCTTGTCGAAATTGTCTACCAGCAGGTTTGTTACCGAAGCGATGCCTCCCTGCGCGAAGTAGGTGTTCGCTTCTTCCAGCTCTGTTTTGCAGATGATGGCTACTTTCCCCTTATCGGCTACCTTCAAGGCGAGGCTCATGCCGGCGATACCGGAACCGATCACTAAGAAATCGAATTGTTGTACCATAGTTTATATCCTTTGTGGCTGACAAAGTTAGGAATTAACTTATTTGGTTGTACCTTATACAGCCCGCTTTCGTGCAAAATAGTCCGCATTACTGATTCTTTGGATATTTTAAACTTCCCGTCGTAAACATCTCAGAATGGAACCCTGTTCTATTGGGGCATTGGATATCCTGCTAATTATTAACACTTAAACGTTTTAAAATATGAAATCTAAAGTTGTATTGAGCGCCCTGGCCCTGCTGTTTGCGGCCGGTGCGATGGCTCAGGATTGTACGTTCTTTTTCCCGCAGACCAAAGGCACGCAGCTTGTTAAAAAAGGCTACGATGCGAAAGGAAACCTGCAAAGTGTGATGACCTACACGGTCGATGAAGTGAAGAACATCCCGTCCGGCCTGGAAGTGGAAGCCGATTATGTGTTTGTGAATAACGCAGGGACGGTTTACGACAAGGGCGACCTGGAAGCATTCTGCAAGGACGGCGAGTTCTTTATGGAAATGAAAGAAGTATTGTCCAACCCGTCTTTTGTCTCGACCGTACAATCGGATGTGGCTGCCACCGATGCCGTCATCAATTATCCGAGCGTTTCGAACGCGCCATCCGGCAACGGGGACGATATGTATTTTGACGATGCCTATATCCAGATCTACTCGAAGAAGGACCGGAAGGATCGCAAGAACGTGTCTATCTACGACCGCGAATATGTGACGACCGAACAGGTGGCGACTCCTGCCGGCACGTTCGACTGCACGAAAGTAAAGTATAAGATCAAATCCCGCTCCCCGAAGGAAACGATCGAGGGCTACGGATATGAATGGTACGCTCCGAATGTGGGTGTCGTAAAGAACGAACAGTATGACAACAACAACCAGTTGCAATACTATACTGTCCTCGAAGTTGTAAAGTAATGTAAGATATATTCCTTTTTGGAATTGTTTGACCGGTTTAAGTGGATGCGCTGTTACTGAGAAGTTGCAGCGCATTTTCTTTTCCCTGAATCGCCAAAAGAAATAAAATGATTATCTTTCGGCAAAATTCAGGATATGGACAGAGTCTTTAAATCGAAAGTAGGTTGGTGGTATCATCTGATACTGTTGGTGATGGCGGCAAGCACTGTTGCTGCATTTGTGGGCGGCAAGTCTCCCGTAACGATGATCGTGCTGCTGTTGTTTACATTGGAGTGTATTCACATGTTGTTGTCGACCTGGTATAAAATAACGGCGGATGGTTATCTGATTGCCCATTGCAGTATTTTCCCGGAAAAGCGGATTCCTATTTCGGAGATAAGCGCCGTCGAAGTGACAGTGATGCCTGTTTCGAGCTACGCCCTGTCGCTGGACCGCCTGATCATCTACAAAGGCGACACGCAGTGGCTATTGGTCTCGCCGGTCAACAAGCAGGACTTCGTCAAGCTGCTGAAGAAGCATAATCCCGATATCCGGATAAAGGATCCGGTTATCTAAAACTTAAAACATATTACCATGAAAGCACAGATTCGGAAAAACCAGAAAGATTGGCATATATACATCTTCTGGATTTTATTAGGAGCATTTGCTTTGTTGATTATTGTGAATGCTTTCAGCAGTAACGAGTTTGACCAACTGCCGTTGATCCTTTGTTTTCTACCGCTTGCCATACTTCAATTGCGTCCGTACCAGATAACAGATAAGGATATGTTGCACGGAAACGGACAAATCGACGTGAAACTGATCTCCCGGCTCGAATCTTGCGGAAATAGAGTCGTCGTCTATTACTCCCGCATGAAAGGAGGCATCGAGAGGCGTTCCTCTTTTTATCCGGCTGACAAGGAAGAATTTATTTCGATATTACAACAAATTAATCCCAATATAAAACTTAATTAAATCTGAGAACATGAAATACGATGTTGCCATAATCGGGGGCGGTCCTGCCGGTTATACGGCTGCTGAAAAGGCGGCTGCTGGTGGTTTGTCCACCGTGCTTTTCGAGAAGAACGCGTTAGGCGGTGTGTGTCTGAACGAAGGATGCGTGCCGACAAAGACGTTGCTTTACTCTGCGAAAGTGTATGATACGATCAAACACGCTCCCAAATATGCGGTGAGCGCGGAGAATTCTGCTTTCGATTTCCCGAAGATCATCGCCCGTAAGAATAAAGTCGTAAAGAAACTGACAGCCGGCATCCGCATGAAGATGAAGGAGAACGGCGTGGAAGTGGTGAGCGGCGAAGCCGAAATCAAAGGCCGGGCAGCCGACGGAACGATCACTGTCGCCTCGGGCGAAGCTGTTTATGAAGCTGCCAACCTGCTCATCTGCACCGGTTCGGAAACCGTCATACCTCCCATTCCCGGATTGGCGGAAACGGAATACTGGACAAGCCGTGAGGCGTTGCTGTCCAAAGAACTGCCGGCTTCGCTGGTGATCATCGGCGGCGGTGTGATCGGCATGGAGTTCGCTTCCTTCTTCAACAGCATGGGAACGGAAGTGCATGTGGTCGAGATGCTGGATAAGATTCTCGGTCCGATGGACAGGGAGCTGTCCGAGATGTTGCAGGCCGAATATGCCAAACGGGGCGTCAAGTTCTATTTAGGACATAAGGTGACTGCCGTAAACGGCGGCGATGTGACGGTCGAGAAAGACGGCGAGACATCAGTCATCCAGGGCGAAAAAGTCCTGTTGAGCGTAGGCCGTCGTCCCGTGACCAAAGGTTTCGGCTTGGAAACACTGGCCCCCGAACCTTTCCGCAACGGGATCAAAGTGAACGGATTTATGCAGACTTCCATCCCGAATGTGTATGCCTGCGGCGATATCACCGCTTTCTCCCTGTTGGCCCATACGGCTGTCAGCGAAGCGGAAGTGGCTGTCGATCATATTTTAGGCAAGAACCGCAGCATGAGCTACAAGGCCATTCCGGGCGTTGTCTATACCAATCCCGAAATCGCAGGCGTCGGCAAGACCGAAGAGGAACTGCAGGCCGAAGGCACGCCCTACACCGTCAAGAAGATACCGATGGCGTTCTCCGGCCGCTTTGTCGCCGAAAACGAGCAGGGCAACGGTGTCTGCAAGCTGATTCTGGCCGAAGACGAAACGATCGTCGGCGCTCATCTCCTGGGAAATCCGGCCTCCGAACTGATCGTCATCGCCGGTATCGCCATCGAAAAAGGCATGAAGGCCGACGAACTGAAAGCCATCGTCTTCCCGCATCCGACCGTGGGCGAGATCCTTAAAGAAGCGCTCTGATAATTATTCCCCATACATGCCCGGTCCCGGTCCACCCCGACAAACTGTCCGGTGGGCCGGGATCTTTTTGTTGAAAGCCTTGCTTTAATTCTCCTGAAGAGTGAAATGTTTCACTTTTTTTCATGGGGTGAAAATTTATTTTCCCGCCAGTGAAAATAAATTTTCTCCGGCAAGAAACAAAAGTTTCATGCCTATGGAACAAAAGTTCCCCTTCTATGAAACTGTCCCGAAATAGGCAACCGTCCGTCCTTTTCCGGGCGGGAGAAGATTCCGTTTTGCCGGTGTTTCTTCGAAAATATCCTTATAAGATGCTGAAAATGCTACAGGTTACCGAAAAAATCATTTACTTTGCAACCTTAATAGTGTGCCAATGCGCAAAAATGGCACATTGGCACATTAATTAATTGGCAAATTATTATTATGGCACAAGAAGATGTATTTAAGAAATTAGTTTCCCACTGTAAAGAATACGGGTTCGTATTCCCCTCCTCAGAGATTTATGACGGACTGGGTGCAGTGTACGATTACGGGCAGTATGGCGTAGAGTTGAAAAATAACATAAAGAAATACTGGTGGGACAGCATGACGCTGTTGCACGAAAATGTAGTCGGCATCGATTCGGCTATCTTTATGCACCCTACTATCTGGAAGGCATCCGGCCATGTCGACGCGTTCAATGACCCTCTGATCGATAACAAGGATTCCAAGAAACGCTATCGTGCCGATGTACTGATCGAAGATCACCTGGCGAAGATCGAGGAGAAGATGAATAAGGAAGTGGCCAAGGCCGCAAAGAAATTCGGTGAAGCTTTCGACGAAGCCCAGTTCCGCGCGACAAACGGACGCGTGCTCGAATACCAAGCGAAATGGAATGAGATCCACGAACGCTACTCGAAAGACATGAACGATTCCAATTTCGAAGACCTGCGCCAGCTGATCCTGGATTGCGAAATCGTCTGCCCGATCTCCGGAACCCGCAACTGGACCGATGTCCGCCAGTTCAACCTGATGTTCTCTACGGAGATGGGTTCTACTTCGGACGGCGCCATGAAAGTATATCTGCGTCCGGAAACGGCACAGGGTATTTTCGTCAACTTCCTGAACGTACAGAAGACCGGCCGCATGAAAATACCTTTCGGTATCGCCCAGATCGGAAAGGCTTTCCGTAACGAGATCGTTGCCCGCCAGTTCATCTTCCGCATGCGCGAGTTCGAACAGATGGAGATGCAGTTCTTCGTTCGTCCGGGCGAAGAGATGGAATGGTTCAAGCAGTGGAAGGCTACCCGCTTGAAATGGCACCAGGCCATGGGGTTGGGTAACGAAAAATATCGCTATCACGATCACGAAAAGCTGGCCCACTATGCCAACGCCGCTACCGATATCGAATATGAAATGCCGTTCGGATTCAAGGAAGTGGAAGGTATCCACAGCCGTACGAACTTCGACCTGAGCCAGCACGAAAAATTCTCCGGCAAGAAAGTCCAGTATTTCGATCCCGAACTGAACCAGAGCTATACTCCGTACGTGATCGAAACTTCTATCGGCGTCGATCGTGTTTTCCTGAGTGTGATGGCCGGTTCTTACTGTGAAGAGACGTTGGAAAACGGCGAAACGCGTGTCGTTCTGAAATTGCCGGCAGCGTTGGCGCCTATCAAACTGGCTGTCCTGCCGCTGGTCAAGAAAGACGGACTGCCCGAAAAAGCTGAAGAGATCGTAAACATGTTACGTTTCGATTTCCGTTGCCAGTATGATGAAAAAGATTCTATCGGCAAGCGTTATCGTCGTCAGGATGCGATCGGAACCCCGTACTGTATTACAGTTGACCACGATACTTTGAAGGATAATTGTGTCACGATCCGCTTCCGCGATACGATGGAACAGGAACGTGTAAGCATCGACAAGCTGCATGACATTATCACTGAAAAGGTAAGCATGAAGAATTTATTAAAAAAGATAATGGAGTAAAAACGAATGAAGAAATACCTGCATATCGCGTTGATGTTGTTGTGTGTCCTCGTTGTCTCTTCCTGTAAGGATGACGACGATGATACCGAGGCTGTTGAAAGAGAGGCTTATAAGTTGGAACAGGACATTGCCTTCCAGGCAAAAGTGAATGAAACCGGTTTCGAAAGATGGAACTCGGAAGCCGGTGACGGTTATGTTTTTGCCAAACTGATTAAGAAGGGGGATGGCGAGAAAGTCTATTTCAATAGCCGTGTCTCGGTCTACTATAAAGGTTCTTTGACAGACGGAACGGAGTTTGATGCCCGGTTGTTTGAAGACGGTACGCCCTTCAAATGCGCAGTCTATTCTGCCTATGCCAATTATGATTCGCGAACTAATCCGAATGGATATGGTTCCGTCATATCAGGTTGGACAGTCGCTTTGCAACACATGGTTGAAGGGGATAAATATGAGGTTTGGATTCCGCAGCAGTTAGCCTATGGCGCAAGCGACAACGGCGATATCCCGGCTTATTCGACTTTGATATTCGAAATCGAACTGGTATCGGTGGATGAGCAGGCGGCGAAGCCGAGTTAAACGAGATCGTTATCGAGCGATAGAAACAGAAAGGGTTGTCTGCGACGTGCCGGGCAACTCTTTTTCTGTATGTAAGGTCGTGTTAAAAGTTCAACTATCTGTGAAACAAATGACTTCTGCGAATGTTCTATCCATATATCAACTTAAGATCGATCCTATGTTTTTGCTGAATATTCTAATCAAATTGGTAAATGATGAATTTAGACGAAATTCTTGAATATAGACGTTCCGTACGGGTGTTTGATAAAAACAGGCCGGTAGATACTGCAAGGGTAAAGCATTGCTTGGAACTGGCAACATTGGCTCCCAACAGTTCGGATATGCAGTTATGGGAATTTTACCATATAACGGACCCGGAACTGTTGGCGAAGGTCTCGAAAGATTGTCTTGGACAGAAAGCGGCCGCCACCGCTTCACAGATTGTCGTTTTTGTCGTGCGGCGTGACTGGTATAGGAAGCACGCACGTTTCGTGCTCGATTTCGAACGCGACAACATCCGCCGCTACAGTCCGAAAGAACGTCAGGACAAACGTATCAAGGACCGGGAACTCTATTACGGCATGATAATGCCTTTCCTCTATGCCCGGTTCTTCGGGATCCTGGGGTTGTTCAGGAAGTTATTGGCTACTACCATCAGCCTTTTCCGGCCGATGATGATTGATGTATCGGAGAATGATATACGTGTGACTGCCCATAAATCTTGCGCCCTTGCCGCCCAGACGTTTATGATTGCGATGGCAAATGAGGGATATGACACCTGCCCTTTGGAAGGGCTGGACAGCCGTCGGCTGAAAAGAACATTGGGATTGCCTCATGGCGCTGAAATAAACATGGCAATCCCTTGTGGCATACGAGATGGAAATAAAGGGATCTGGGGAGAACGGTGCAGAGTCCCGTTTGATGAAGTGTATCGCCAACTTTAATGTTTCTTCTGTTTCAATATCCTCTGTGCGCAGTCAGAAAGTACAACGATTGCCCCGGCAATGATTGCCGTGTCTTTTATCACCAGTCTGCCTGCCCCGGTCAGCAGCGGGAATCCATGTTCTCCGCTTCCCAAGTCCGGTACCCATACTTCAGGCGTCGTCACCAGGAAAGAGAGCGTTCCGATCGTCATGATAATGGCAAGTCCTGCACCTACCAGGCCGATTTTAGGGGAGAAAATCCCTAAGAACGTCAGGATACCGATCGCCATGATCAGAATGCCTAACCCGTGCGAGAAGCCGTACGTGTTGTTTTCCACATGCCACTGATGTTTGGCCTCGTTGAATTCCCCCTCTTTCAGTTTATATTCTTTATATTCGGGAGCGCTTTTCGTATAGAAGAAGCTCATAAAAGGACTGTTCGCCACAAACGGCACGATACCTTCTGCTTCATAGTTATAGAATTTCAATCCTCCGATCCATACGAAGATGATCAGGATTGCCACGCGGATCAAGTTAATGCCCAATTTTTGAGTCGAAGCTGCAATGTTCAGGAAAGTGTAAAATAGATTACTTAATTTAGTCGTCATGTCTTTGCTGTTTTATATGTTTGTTTTATAATGCAAATATCGGCCTATTGCGGCTTGCGGTAAATGGCAATTTTGCCGGATAACTTATCAATTTTCCCTGATCTGGCTATTTATAGGAAAAGGAAACCCCTATAAACAATTAAAGGCTGTCTCACGACAACCCCTAACCAAACTTTGTTAACCTTAAATCTAATACTATTATGAAAAAACCACGATGCAAAGATACGGGTTTGTCTGAACTTGTCAAGGGTTGAAATGTTAAACAGTGCTATTCAATATGTAAGAAAAATTAATTGTGTGTTCGGTAAATCAATAGAATATAAGATTCTTGAAAAAATGATTACCTTTGGTCGGATTTACTAAGGAAAAAACGTAGAAGCGTTTCGTATTATTCTTTACTCAGAATCTGGCAAATTCATTACATGGAAGAATAATAGGCATAACGCTCACGCTCCCATAGGGCGTGGGCTATTGCTTATTTGCCATGTAAGCTTGCCAGAGCTCTGAGTACAGATAAGTTAATAGCTCCGCGCTTCTTTTTTTAGGATAAATAGAGGGAGATAATAATATGGAAGCGAAAATAGATATAGAGAAAGTCATAAAAGGAGATCATGTTGCATTCCGAACTTTCTTTGAATGTTTATATCCTAAATTGATGTCACTTGCTTGTCGTTTTGTAGATGAACAGGTTGCCAAAGATTTGGTACAAGAAGTTTTCACCTCTTATTGGGAACAGAAGAAGAATATACAAGCCGATAATATTCAGTCTTTCCTTTTTAAATGGCTGCAAAATAGTTGCTTGAACCATATCAAGCACCAGATGATTGTTGACGAGTACGAATCACGCGTTCGCATCGCTGAGGCGCGTATCGCTTTCTTGGATGAGTCCAGCGACGCTAACGATGTCCTTAAGGCCGTTATAAACCAGGATTTGCGGGAAATCATAGAACTCTCCGTTAATAAACTGCCTCCTAAATGCGCACAAGTTTTCCGGATGGCTTACTTCCATGATATCAGCCGTAAAGAGATAGCTGAAATTATGGAAATTTCCCCACGTACGGTAGAAGGACATATCCGGCAGGCACTCTCTTTCCTACGGGAAGATTTGAAAGATTTATTTATGCTTATTTTTATGCTTAGCAACATGAATTAAACTTTTCTTTATTTTTGACCACGTAAATTGTCTGATCTTGGTTGTCTTCTTTTTAGTAAGCATGATAAAGGAAGATGGACGAACAATTACTTATACGGTTTCTTACTCATACCTGTACTCAAAAAGACATTCTATTGATTGATCGATGGATTGCATCTGATAAGTCTCATGCTGATTGGTTATTTGAGATGGAATGTGCGTGGAGTCTGAAAGATGAAATGCGCTTTTCGGATAAAAGAGAAATAGAGCAGGCTTATAATCGTTTTATTCTTTCTCAGAGAAAGAATAAACAGCATTTTTATTCAATACTACAATATGTAGCAGCTGTTCTTATTACAGGCTTGTTAGGCTTAAATTTATATTGGATGGTTCCGATTAGACCTTCTGGATCTAATGTGATTGAAGTTTCAAAAGGGCAAAGAGCGTCCTTGGTGCTTTCCGACGGAACAAAAGTCTGGTTAAATTCTCAAAGCAGACTGTTTTATCCCTCTTTTTTTTCAGGAAAAGAAAGAAGTATCAGACTCGAAGGAGAGGCTTTTTTTGAAGTGGTGCATAGAGAGCATGTCCCTTTTGTCGTTCAGTCTCCATTATTGGCTGTGAAAGTTTTAGGTACAAAATTTAATGTTAAAGCTTATTCTGATGATGGAAAGGCAATCGTTACTCTTGATGAAGGAAAGGTGGAAGTAGAAACGAATGACCGGCAAAACAAATTGATCCTTAATTCTAATGAACAAGTTTCGTATTCGAAAAATTCAGGTATGACTTTGGAGAAAAACATTAATGCCAATGTTGTCAAGTCATGGATGAAAGGAGAAGGAAATTTTGTACAGCAGAGGCTCGATGATATTGTTCATGATTTGGAAAGAAAATTTGATGTAACAATAAATATAACAGATTATTCTCTGGAGGACGAGGTTTTTACTTGTCGTTTTAAGGAGACAGCTACGATTGAACAGGTTTTATTTTTGCTGAAAGAAACTCGGAGGTTAGATTACTCGATTGAAAGAGGAAATATACGGATTTTTAAACCCCTAAAAAATAGAATGCCTATGGAGAAGGATTTATAAAAACAAGAGCTGAAGATACCGCAAATATCTTCAGCTCAGATTAAGCAAGTAACGCTTTAGAGATGACCTAAATTTATTACCAACTAATCATTTACAAATGTATGAATTATATTATGAAAAATGCGCCGTGCGGTGTATATAAATCATTATGGTTCCCAAAAAGTCTAAATATTATAAGATGTGCATTTTTCTTTCTATTGTTGGGGACGCTACAAGTTGTGGCAAGTGTGACATATTCCCAATCTGCACGTCTGTCTTTGGACATGGAGAATGCAACAGTACGCGAAGTTCTTTCTTCAATAGAACAGAAGAGTGATTTCTATTTTACTTACAATGTGAAGAATATCAATGTTGATCGAAAAGTATCAATTAATATCCAGAATAAGCTTGTTAAGGATGTGTTAGATGAACTCTTTGCAAAAGAAAAGATAGGATATAGTATAAACGACAAGCATATTGTCCTTTATAAAATTGAAGATAAGAATAGCATACCTAAAAATCAAGCAATCAAACAAAAGGAGATTTCTATATCGGGTATTGTCACTGACGACAAAGGCGAACCGATTATCGGCGCCAATGTTGTTGAACGTGGTACAACGAATGGCAGTATTACCGATTTGGAAGGAAAGTTTTCGTTAACGGTTGGAACTAATGCAGTTTTAGAGATTTCATATATCGGGTATCACAGACAAATTGTTCCTTTAGCTGGGAAAACCTCTTTCAAAATTGTATTAAAAGAGGATGCGGAGCATTTAGAGGAAGTTGTTGTTATCGGCTATGGAACACAAAAGAAAGAAAATCTGGTCGGGGCTGTCGTGACCTTAAAAGGTGAGGAAATTTCTTCGGCAGCAACATTTGATGCAACCAATGCAATTTCAGGTCGTCTTCCCGGAACATTCGTAACACAAGAGTCTGGAGAGCCGGGTAAAGATGCTGCTAAAATATTGGTTCGAGGTAGATCGACTTTAGGAGAAAAAAAAGATATAAATCCTTTAATCGTAGTCGATGGTATTCCGGATAGAAGCCTGTATGAAATAGATCCGAACGATATTGAAAATATATCGGTATTGAAGGATGCTTCTGCTGCTATTTATGGTTCGAGAGCTGCAAATGGGGTAATCCTTGTCACGACAAAAAGTGGAGCGAATAAAAAAGCAACTCTAAATTATCAATTTTATCAAGGTTTCAATAAACCTACAATCCTGCCTAAAACAGCCAGTGCGGCAGAGTATGCTCAATACATCAGCGACTATCAGGATTATGAAGGTTTGAGCCGGCTTTATTCAGATCGAGATATTGAACTGTTTAAGAGCGGAGTTGATCCGTGGGAGCATCCGAATACGAATTGGATGAAGGAGCTGGTAAGAGAATGGACTACTGAATCCCGTCATAATCTTTCTATAAGTGGAGGATCGGATAAAGTAAGATATTATGCTTCGTTTGGATATAAAAATAATGAGGCTATCTATCAAACAAAATCCGCCAGATACAAACAATATAACTACAGAGTGAAAGTGGATGTCCCAATTATTGATTGGATCGAGACCTCTATCTTATATAGCGGATATGTAACAACTAAAAAATATCCGACAACTAATACGGATCAATTGTTCGGATGGGCTTCAATGGTTGTTCCGACTATGCCGGCTTATTGGCCGACAGGAGAACCTGGGCCGGATTTTGAAGCCGGTGTGAATCCTGTGGTGAACACAAGTTTTGATGCGGGGTATGATCAAACTGATAATTATAAAAATGAAGCGACATTTAAGGTCTCTATTAAACCTCCTATGGTAAAGGGTTTATCCATTGACGGTTTTTTCAATTATGATGTAAATCATCAGAATAATAAAAGATTCAAAAAGCCTTGGACATTGTATTATCCTAAATATGAGACGGCAATTAGAAATGATGAAGGTTTTATAACAAGCATGGATTTGGAGCCGAAACTTCGCGGGCTTGATTCTCCTGAATTGACGGAAGAGAATGCGAGGACGAGGAGAAAGATGTTTAATGTAAGTGCAAGTTACGGTAGAACTTTTGGAGATCATACATTTAACATCTTTGGAGCATACGAGCAATTCGATGAAGACTTTTTCGATTTCAATGCTTATCGGAAATATTTTATTTCGGACTTGGTACAAGCGTTGGATGCTGGTGGTGAAAAAGACAAATCCAATAGTGGAAAAGTCAGTATTTATGCTCGTAAGTCTTGGATTGGAAGATTAAACTATAGCTTTAAAGACCGGTATTTGTTGGAGTTTATTCTTAGGCGTGACGGTTCGTTGAAGTTTCCTCCTTCAAAAAGATGGGGTAATTTTCCGGCAATCTTATTGGCATGGCGCGCTTCTGAAGAACAATTTTGGAAAGACAATCTGTCTTTTATTGATTACTTCAAGCTGAGAGGGACGTATGGTAAAATGGGTATGGATCCGGGAGACTCGTTCCAGTATATGAATAAATATGCTTTGGCTGCCGGTATGACATTAGGTACGAATAAAGAGGTGGTTACTAAAATTTACCAGTCTGTGATAGCAAATCCTCATATTACATGGGAAAAGCAGACAACCTATAATATCGGTTTCGACTCTCGGTTCTATAATCAGATGTTTTATCTGAATACGGAGTTTTTCTATAATAGACGTTCTGATATTTTAGTAAAGAAAAATGCATCTGTTCCAAGCTTTACCGGGCTCTCATTGCCGGATGAAAACATCGGTATCGTAGATAATAAAGGTATTGAAATAGATGCTGGTTTCAATAAATCTTTTGGTGAATTTAACTTGGATATATCAGGTAACTTAAGTTGGGCACGGAATAAAGTGAAATTCATGGATGAACCGGAACGCTCTGTGCCTTGGCAGCAAGTGACCGGGCATCCTTATGGCTCGAATCTGGTTTACAATGCGATCGGAATCTTTAAGACTCAGGAGGAAGTGGATGCATATCCTCATTGGACAGGAGCTAAACCCGGTGATGTGATCTTTGAAGATGTCAATGATGATAAAGTCATTAATGCGGATGATCGAATCTTGTTGGATAAGACTGATGCTCCCGAATTGTTTTATGGTATCAAAATAGGTTTACAGTATAAGAATTGGAGCTTAAACATACTTGGGCAGGGACAAGGATCATTCTATAGAAGTACGATAGGAGGTAACAGAGGAATTGGACAAAACGTTTTCAAATGGATGGCAAATGGATACTGGACTCCTGAAAATAGTAATTCGGATCAAGCCCGTCCTTTCCACAGAGCTGACCAATATTGGTCGTATGCGAGTAACGCCAATACCTATTGGTATGATAATATGGCTTATTTCCGTTTGAAGAATGTCACGATCAATTATAGCATACCTAAAAGTTTATTGAGCAAAGTCTATATATCGCAAGCCAATATCTTCTTGTCAGGAAATAACCTGTGCCTGCTATATTCCGCTCAAAGAAATTATGACCCGGAAGTTGGTAATCCTCAAGGTTATCCGGCGATGAGAACTTATTCTGTCGGACTTAATGTCACTTTCTGATATTATAAATACTTTATTTTTTAAATAATATGAAAAGATATCTATGTAAATATAATGTTATTATTATCCTTTCAATGATAATAATGACTTCTTGTAGTGATGTTTTAGATAAAGACCCAGTTGACTCTTTTAATGAAGAATCACTCTTTAAAGACATTAATCTGGTGGAGGCATTTCTTTATCAGTGTTATGATCAAATAGGTGGAGATCATGAAAATGTGTTAGGAATGAAGGAAGACCTATTGTCTTCTTCGACCGATGAACTCCTTAATATTCATAGAGCTGGTGAAGTTACTTTTACAAAGGGAACATTAACACCAAGTTATTTAGGACATTTTGGTGGAACGAGTGGAGTTCGTTATAATTTTATCTTGTGGAATGATTTATATAAAAATATAAAGAACGTAAATACTTTGTTGGATGGCATAGATAAGGTTCCTGCCGAGACTCAGGCTGATCAAGCCAAAATCAAGCAAATAAAGGCGGAAGCATATTTTATCCGTGCTTTTGATTACACGAATTTGCTTAGGGCTTATGGCGGATTGGTTATCTCTGATAAGAAATATAATTTGGATGATGACTTCTCTGCATTTACTCGCTCCTCTTTGCAAGAAACAGTAGATTTTATATTAGGTGATATAGAAAAAGCAATTGCCGACTTGCCTCTAAAAACAGATATTGCTCAAGGAAGAGCGACTAAAGGCGCAGCCGCTGCCTTGAAGTCAAGGTTGCTGAGCTTCATAGCCGGAGAATTGACAAATGGTGGATATGAAAAAAGTAATTCATTTGTTTCATTCTCCGATAATAACCGGAAAGAGCGGCTGTTGGCAGCGAAGAATGCGGCAAAAGATATTATTGACGGAAAATATGGAGTTTATGCTTTAGCTGGCATAGCTTCTGAACCTCCTGCTGACATGACACAGGAGCAAGTAATGGAATATGCTACAAATTATGCCAATATCTTTTTACAAAAAGGTGTATGGAACGATGAGGTGATTTTTGGTGTACAATATTTGAATAAACAAGGGAACAAAGCTCAAAACAATTTATTCTGGGGGCCGAATGGATATAATTGTTGGGGAAATAATGAACCTGTCGAAGATTTAATAAGAGAATACGAGATGCAAGACGGGACAGCTTTCCAATGGGATAAATATAATCCTGGAGAAGTAAATATTAGAACTTTTACACAAGAGCAGCAAGCGGTTGATCCGGAAGTGAATCCTTATGTTGGAAGAGAACCTCGCTTCTATGCCTCTATTTTGTTTGACGGAGCTCCGTGGAGAGAAAGATCAGAAACTAATAATAAAGTGGAAATTGGAGCAAAGGTCAAAAGTGCTGGGAAGAGTTTGATCGGGAAAAATGTGGCCGATCTGATGAACGAGATTAAGAATTTGGAGGCTGTTACAGTTGGTGGATATGACTCTCGTTCAGCAGCCAATCAAGCTTGGAACGGGACAAAAACAGGTTATTATCTAAGAAAAATGCTTGATATCACCATTAATGGCGAAACGGATAATAATGAAAATACCTGGGTCGAAATGCGATATGCTGAAGTATTACTGGATTATGCGGAAGCTTGTATAGAACTTGGGGAAGTTGAGGAGGGATTAAAAGTTGTGAATCAGATTAGAAATAGAGCTGGATTGCCGGGGCGTACTTTAACAACCGATCAGGGGCAAGCCAGAAGATGGTATAGGCATGAAAGATTAATCGAGATGATGGCCGAAGGAGATAGATGGTACTGTATTCGGAAATGGATGATCTGTGATAAGGTTATAAAGAGCTTCAGTCCTACCTATATTTATCATTTTGAGGATGGTGTTTCTTTTTACATCTATAATACTACCACTATGGCTGATGCCAGAGAGTGGAAAGACAGGCAGTATTGGTTGCCGATTTCTATTGATGAAATGAATAAAGCTCCTCAGTTACAACAAAATCCGGGTTATTAATTATCAATTAAATTCTTTACGTTATGAAATTTTCAAGAAGAAACTTTATAAAAGCAGCAAGTGTTGCGACAATCGGTAGTATGATACCTACAGGTAATATAATTTCAGCAGAGCCTGCTCGCTCTTTAAACAGCGATACTTTAAGAATCGGTTTGATTGGTTGTGGTGGACGTGGAAGTGGCGCAGCTGAAGAGGCCTTGAATGCTGATCCTAACGTTACATTGGTTGCGATGGCCGATGCCTTTAGTGATCAATTAGATGCATCTTATAAAAGATTGAAAGAAAAATATCCGCAGAAAGTACAGGTGTCTGCTAATATGAAGTTTGTCGGTTTGGATGCTTATCAAAAGCTTATTGATTCGGATGTGGATGTGGTATTGTTGGCTGCACCTCCTGCATTTCGTCCGGCTCATTTGGAATATGCCGTAAATGCGGGAAAGCATATTTTTTGTGAAAAACCTTTTGCAGTGGATGGGCCAGGATTAAGGAGAGTGATTATGGCTGCCCAAAAAGCAAAAGAAAAAAACATATCATTAGTTTCAGGCTTTTGCTGGCGATATCATTTACCTAAAAGAGAGACTTTTGAGAGAATATTAAATGGGCAAATCGGGGAAGTCCTGACAGCGGAAGCTACTTATAATACCGGAGAACTTTGGTTTAAGGAGCGTCAAAGTGGTTGGTCTGATATGGAATATAAACTTCGTAATTGGTTATATTATAACTGGTTGTCAGGAGACCATATCATTGAACAAGCTATTCATAGTTTGGACATGTTACAGTGGGGTATGGGGGATGCATTGCCTGTAAGTGTAACTGGATCTGGCGGAAGGCAGAAAAGAACAGATAAAAAATTCGGGAATGTTTATGATCATTTTGCCGTTACCTATGAATATTCAAATGGTGCAAAGGCTTATTTTTCTTGTAGACAACAAAATGGTACATCTCCTACTTACGGAGTTGAATTTATTGGAAAAGAAGGGGAGTGCATAATTGACTGCCGTACCGGTGTACATGAAATAAAAGGCGCTCATCCTTGGAAATATAATGACGAAACCAAATTTACGGATGAAAATGCCTACAAAAAAACAAAGTCAAGAGGAATGTATCAACAAGAACATGATGAGTTGTTTGCCTCTATCCGGAATAATAATCCGATAAATGATGGCGAATGGATGACCAGATCCAATTTAGTCGCATTAGCTGGAAGAATGGCTGCTTATACAGGACAGACTATATCGTGTGAGCAAGCACTTTGTTCGATGGATACTTTCTTCCCGGATCCGATATCTTGGGAAACAAAATATGATTTGCCCATAGCAATTCCTGGTATAACACTTTTTAAATAAGAAAATTATGGAAAGAAGAAATTTCTTAAAGTCTGCGACTCTTTTGACGGGTTTATCGGTCGTGCCGGGAGTTGTTACAGCTTCTATGTCTGATTTTCAACAGATGGATAAAAAAAAGATCAAAAAAGGTCTTGGTTTTGGAATGATCGGAGAAAAACTTCCTTTAGTGGATAAGTTTAAACTGGTGAAAGATGCCGGATTTGACGGGATAGAATTTAATAGCCCTCTCGAATTTTCTGTAGCCGAATTAATCGAGGCAAAAGAAAAGACAGGTATCGAACTGCCAAGCACTGTCAATAAAGACCATTGGTCTAAACCTCTCTCTCACCCGGATGAAAGTGTCAGACTGGCATGTATCAATTCTGTAACAAAGTCCTTGGAGGAAACCAATGCGCTTGGTGGAGATACTGTTTTGGTCGTGCCGGGTGTCGTTAACGAAAATATTCCTTATGAACAGGCCTATAATACGGCATTGGCTTCTATTAGAATGTTGATTCCTGCTGTTGAACGTACTGGAATTAAGATTGGACTTGAAAATGTATGGAGTAATTTTATTTTAAGCCCGGTGGAAGCTCGGCGATTTGTTGATGATATAAATCATCCTTTGATCGGTTGGTATTTTGATATAGGTAACATTTTACGTTATGGTTGGCCAGAACAGTGGATTACGACATTGAATGATAGAATCGTTAAGTTACATGTCAAGGAGTTCAGCCGTGATATTATGAATACAAAAGGATTAAGAGATGGTTTTAATGTCGAATTATTGGAAGGAGATAATAACTGGCCTCTTGTAATGAAAGCAGTGAATGACATCGGATATAAAGGTGGATGGATTACGGCTGAAGTTGGGGGCGGTGACAGGAAACATTTGAAGAAAATATCAGAGCAAATGGATAAGATACTTTCTTATTTGCCTAATTCTTAGATAGTGGGAATATTTAAATATTGATTGAAAATGAAATATTATAAATTGTTTAAACAGAATATTTTTGCATGGACCTTACCGCTTATGGCGGTAAGTGTCTTGCTATCCTGCAATCAAGTTCATCATAATATTTTGACAAGCCAGGAAGAGAAAGACGGATGGGTTTTGTTGTTTGATGGTAAGACTCTGGATGGTTGGCGGGATTATAATGGAGCATCCTTGACTGAACCTTGGCATGTTGTTGACGGATGCATACAAGCAAAAGGAACAGGTAGCGATGGAAGTGGATATATAGTCACAGATAAAGAATATGAAAATTTTGAGTTGGTGTGGGATTGGAAACTTTCAAAAGGAGGAAATAGTGGCATGTTATATCATGTCGTAGAAAGGCCTCAATTTAAAGTTCCTTATGTTACAGGGCCTGAATATCAGCTGATCGATGAGCCTAATTTTTCGGAAAAACTTGAAGATTGGCAGAAAACGGGAGTGGATTATGCGATGTATCTACCGGATACCGCTGTGATGAAAATAAATCCTGCGGGGGAATGGAATACTTCAAAGATCGTTTTTGACAACGGTCATGTCGAGCATTGGCTTAATGGAGTAAAAATTCTTGCATTCGAAGCTTGGACTGACGATTGGTTTGCCCGTAAAAATAGTGGAAAATGGTCTCATGCTCCTGAATATGGATTATCCAGAAAAGGTTTGATTTGTCTGCAAGATCATGGTTATCCTGCGTCTTTTCGTAACATAAAATTGAAAGAACTTCCTCGTAAAAGTGAAGATGTATTACTGTATAATGGCAAAGATATCGAGGGATGGCAGACATATGGTACGGAGCTATGGTATGTAAAAGATGGTTTATTGGTCTGTGAAAGTGGACCTGATAAGAAGTATGGTTATCTTGCTACAAATAAATATTATGATGATTTTGATCTTACTTTAGAATTTAAGCAGGAAGCCAATGGGAATTCAGGAGTTTTCATTCGTTCTATAGTTGATGAAGATGCTACGGTAGAGGGATGGCAGGTTGAAGTCGCTCCTAAGGGACATGATACTGGAGGCATATATGAATCCTATGGTCGTGGATGGCTTGTTCAGATACCGGATGAAAAAGAGAGTATTCTAAAAGAGCATGATTGGAACCTTATGCGTATCAAGATCCAGGGAGATAATGTGACTACTTGGCTCAATGGGGAGGAAATGGTCAATATCAAAGACGAACGAATTGGTAAAGGAAAGGGGCGGATTGCCCTTCAAATCCATGATGGAGGAGGTATAAAAGTTTTATGGCGAAATATTAGGTTAAAAACTCTATAGGTTTTCGTAGAAACTTAGTCATTTAATCCAAATTAAATGACAGTCCTTTGTATAAAAGACTTACATATTTGAAAATGAAACTTATAAATTGTATTTTTGAATATGTAAGTCTTTTTGATGTATAACCAAGAATATTTTGAAGCATTATGTTTGAGAAGATGGATCAAAATGGTTCGGATAAAATATAACTTCAAGCCCGTCGTAAGCAGCACGGAGTGGTGCGGGAAGATGAGTGTCCAGGTCTGCTTGTGTACCGTGTAGGGTACGGGCAAGGTGAGTGATATACACAGGTTGTCCTGCTGGAGGAAGGTAACGTTTTGTTTCTTTCAGGACTCGGACGGTACGTTCAACTAAAGCTACACTGGAATGAGTGAAAAGTCGAAAATCTGCTTCACAATTCATCCCCATAGTTGCTTCCATAATCAGAGCAGTGATAGGACTCCCTTTTTGATGTGCATCAATTCCGCTTATACGGGTTGCTAAGGCCGGGATTCCTCCGGTATCAGTCGCATAGAGTAAACGTGTATTCTGTTTTTCTATAAGATAGATCAGTGCTTGTTCCGTGATGTATTCTGTTGCGTGATTGGCTGGAAGAGGGGTGATGGCTAAGTTTTCAATCTTGATCTGCTGCCCTGTGTAAACAGGTGTGATTAAAGGGGAGGGCATATTTAATGCTTTCGCGGCTTGATCAAAATCAACTTTAGCTATATCATACCAAGTCTGGCTTAAATATACTCGTTTGACACCTGCTTTAAGAGCGGCTGTCGGATTATAATGGTCATTATGTGAATGTGTATAAAAAATAATATCAGGATGGCAATCTACAGGCAACATATCTTCAGTTGTCGGGGTGAAATCAATGAGAATATGCCTGTCGACAAGGATGCTTGTCAAACGCCGTAATTCTCCGCGTTCGTCCCGCCCGTTCCAATCTGCTGCACCAGTCCCTAAAAAACGAATAGCAATACCTTTTTCTGACTTTGCGTTGGTATGATTTATCCCTAAACTGTTGTGGCTTACTGTTAATAGTGATGTGGCAGCTAATTTCATAAACATCCGTCTTCTCATGGCTAACTGATAAATTGTTATATACAAAAATAATCTTTTTTATTGTTATAACCTTGATTTTTATAGAAATAAACTTGACATATACTTGTTTGCCGAGAATTGCTTGTTACAGGATAAAATAATTACAATAACCCATTTTTTCCTAATATTCTATTTTACCTGAAATCTCGGTTTGTTTTTATCTTACTTTTTGCTCTGGTTCCGACACTCAGGATTGACTGTAGATGTTGTGGGGTTGGCATATCATCCGGATATCGGCTCCGTTTTGCCTGTCAAAACGGATAAAACGCAACAATATGATAAACCTCAACTGCCGGAGAATCGGATATTTGCGGGCAAGGTCGGGGCGCAGATCATTTATGGAAAAAGTATTTCCCCGCCTTCCCGCTGTGAGGTGCGCAGAAATTTTTCAGGACGACCGTCTTCGTTGCCGTGAGCACCTGGTTCATGGGTAACGACGACCGTCTTCATGGCGATGAAGTCCCTTGTCATGGCGACGACGACCGTCTTTGTGGCGATAAACGGCAAATAGATGGAGAAAAGCTCGTTTTGTCCAAGAAAAAGCAATGTCTGAATTTATTCTATCATTAAGTCATTCTAATGTTAAATAAACCTTTAATTACAATAAGGGGTGGAGATAAGATGCCAATTGGCTCATGTGACAATATGCCAATTGAGAGGAATTTGCTTCACTCGACACAAGGTAAACTTTCTTCTTTCAAGCGTTAAAAAGCCATCTCTAAATAAAAATATAACTTTCCCGTAAGTAGTTTTTCCGGATAAATCGTCTATACTTGTAGAAACGTTTCTTTGTTAGCATGTGTTATGGATAGACCGAAGGAGGATGATCGAGAGTTGATTCAGTTCAAGGAGCTATATAAATCAAATGCTCCAATGCTGATTTTCTATGCTGGAAAGTATGTAAATGCTATTACTGCAGAAGATTTGGTGCAGGATGTGTTTCTTAAAGTCTGGCAAAAGAAGACTTTTTTGTTTTTGAAAGAAGGGATTAAAACTTATTTGTATCGCTCCGTTCAGCATGCCTGTCTGGATTACCTGAAACATCAGGAGGTAAAAGGTGATTATATTAATGCCGTCACGACCAAATTAAAAATAGAAGAGATATATTACAATGACGATCCGCAATCTTTGTTTGCGGAAGACGAGCGTCTGGAGCTTATCTATAAAGAGATGGATAAGTTGCCGGAGAAATGTCGTGAAATCTTTACAATGTCCTATCTGGAAGAACGAAAAACTTCGGAAATAGCTGTACTGCTCAATATTTCCACCCGTACGGTGGAGGCACAACTTTATAAGGCATTGAAGATTTTGCGGAGCGTTTTACTCAGTTGTTTGATTTTTCTTCCAAATTTTTGAGAATTGCGTAAGTAGATCTGAAGAGATAATCGTGTATAATATAAACGAACATCAGAATGTCTGAAAAATATAACATAGAAGAATTAATAATCCGTTTCCTGCAACAGGATATAAATGAAGAAGAACTTCGTTACCTGGAGTCCTGGCTGGAAGAAGATGCGGAACATAAATCTTATTTCTTTGGGCTGAAGGGTATCTCGGATTCCAGTCGACGTTCTTTTTTCTCGAAGGAAGAGGTGAATGAGGCCAGTTGGCAAAAAATGCTTGCTCGCATAGATAAACACCAAGAGAAGGATTTTTCTCTTGGTAAATCACGAGTTCGTGATTTATGGATTTCATATGTAAAATATGCAGCTATTATAATTTTTGCAATTGGCGCCGGTTGGGGAATTCATGAGTTTTGGAACAGCAGCTCTTCCTATTCGGCAGAGGAGAAAATTGTGTATAATGAGATACACGTTCCTAAAGGCGGACGTACGAATACGATAATTCTTTCTGACGGTACAAAAGTAATCTTGAATGCAGCTACAATATTTAAATATCCTGTTAATTTTAATGGAGAAAAACGTCAGGTATATTTAAGTGGTGAAGCCTATTTTGAAGTGGCGAAGAATAAAGAAAAGCCCTTCATCGTAAAACTGGACAATCAGGAAATAACGGTTTTAGGAACAACATTCAATGTCCAGGCTTATAAAAACGACACTCATAGTTCCGTAACATTATTAAGTGGGCAAATAGGACTGGAGGCATTCAATGAGTTTAATGAATCGACAGGATATATATTGATGAAACCGAACCAGTATGCTCTGACGGATAATAAGAGTGGATCGGTATTCGTATCTGATGTGGATGCTTCTCTTGAAAATGCTTGGTTAGATGGTGTATATAAATTTAAGGATGAATCTTTGTTGTCTATTGCCAAGCGTTTGGAGAATTATTATGATGTTCATATTCATTTGAATGATTCCCGTTTGGAAAAAATCCGATATACAGGGACATTTTCGTTGGAACAGGACATTATGGATGTACTGCGTATTATCGATTATGAAAAACAGTTTGTTTTCAGACGAGTGAAAAAAGATATTTATATAACAAACAAATAAATTGTTAAACCTTTAAAAACATAATTGCCTATGCACACGGTTTCAGTCTAAAAAAATAGAATCGGAAAATGGTTGCGACATTTCCCGATTCAAGAGTCATTTTTAATTAGTTAACCGCTCTCTTTCGCTCTTATCTGGAAAACGCTGCGAACGAGACAATTTAATAATAAAAACATCCAAATGTATGAAAAAAGAACGAGATGACAGTCGATTGCTGTCACTAAAAATTACACGTATTATGAAAATCACGGCAATACTTATTTTGGCGGGTATTATTCAGGTGTCTGCAGTAACGTACGCACAGGAGCGTCGTATTTCTGTTGAAGTGGAAAACGGGACATTTTATGATGTTGTTTCACAAATAGAAAAGCAGTCTGAATTTATGTTTTTCTATAAAAGTGAGGAAATTGATAATAACCAACGTTTTAATTTGACTGCAACAAATAAGTTAGTTTCGGATATTCTTAGTGAGATTACCAAAAATAATAATCTGACTTATAAAATTGTAGATAAGCATATTATTATTACGAAAATTTATAATCAGCCAGAAAGGCAATCAATAAGAAAAGTTACAGGTGTGATTACAGATGATAAAGGTGAACCGATTGTTGGAGCTAATGTTATAGAAAAAGGCTCTACGAATGGGACAATTACGAATGTAGATGGGAATTTTACTATTGATGTTTCAGAAGGAAGTATCTTATTAATTTCTTATGTAGGATATGATACTTATGAAATGAAAGTAACTGCTAAGACTTCTTATAATATTGTTTTAAAAGAAGACTCTGAAGCGTTGGACGAAGTTGTCGTTGTAGGATATGGTACGATGAAGAAAAAAGAATTGACAGGATCGGTAAGCTCTTTGAAAGCCGGTGATATCGTTAAAGTTGCTTCGAACTCGTTTACTAATGCAATACAAGGTAAAATTCCTGGTGTACAAATAACTCAAGGCAGTGGGGCTCCGGGTGCAGGAGGGTCAGTTCGAATCAGAGGTATTGGAACTACGAGTGGGAATGATCCTTTATATGTTGTTGATGGTATGCCAATAGGAGGAGGGAATATGTCTATTAGTGGAAGTGGAGATAATATTAGTGGATTATCCATTATCAACCCTAATGATATAGAATCTATAGAAGTTCTTAAAGATGCAGCAGCTGCGGCAATATATGGAGCTAGGGCTGCAAATGGTGTAATATTAATTACAACTAAAAGAGGTCATGAAGGATTGGCAAAGGTTAATTATAGTGGATATGTTGGAATGCAACAATTATGGAAGAAACCTGAATTTTTGAATGCTACAGAGTTTGCAACATTGGCTAATGAATTGTTTGCAAATTCAGGAATGGAACCGAATCCAGAGTTCGCAAATCCTTTATCATTAGGGAAAGGTACAGACTGGATAGATGCCATTTTTAGAACGGCTCTTACTCAGAATCATGATTTATCTGTTTCTGGTGGAAATAAAAATACTCAGGCTTCTTTATCTCTTGGTTTTTTGGATCAAGATGGTACGATGATAGAAACTTGGTATAAAAGATATACGGGACGTTTGACTGTGGATTTGAAAGCTAATGATCATTTGAAATTTGGTTCGACTTTGGCTTTTACCTATACACAAGCAAAAGGACAACAAAATAATGAATTGAGAGTAGGAATTTTCAATCTGGCCCAGCAAATGTATCCTCATTTGGGATTAGATGATGTTATTGATGGTTCTACGGCATATTATACATCGCAAGCGGATAATCCTGTTCTTAGAGCAAAATCTATTGATAATAGAATGGAGAATATGAGAGTGTATGGTAATGCGTTTGGCGAGATTGAAATATTTAAAGGTTTGAAATTTCGTTCATCAATAGGTTTTGATATGTTTACTACGAAAAATACATCTTGGCAACCTAAAGTTCAAAGAGGTCATTATAGAAATCTACAAGCTACTTTGACAGATGCGGATAATAGGGGTGTTAATTGGCTGATAGAGAATACTCTTTCCTATTCTGGCGTTTTTGGAGATCATCGAATAAATGCGTTGATCGGTCAAACTGCTCAGAAGAATAGATCAGATAATTTATCTTCTACTGGTAAAGATTATATTAATGAAACAATTCAGGTTATCAATGGTAGTAAATTTAGTGAAAGAACGTCTTATGGTTCTAAATCAGAGTATGCATTAGCTTCTTATTTGGGACGTATAAATTATTCATTCAAAGATCGATATTTACTTTCTGCAAGTTTAAGACGTGATGGATCTTCTAATTTTGGTCCTAAAAATAAATGGGGTGTTTTTCCTTCGGCATCAATAGGTTGGAATATTTCAGAAGAAGAATTTATGAAGCAGCTCAAATTCTTATATTCTTTAAAATTGCGTGCAAGTTGGGGACAATTGGGAAATGACAATATTGGTTCGTTTGGATATTTCAGTACAATAAGAATTGGAAATAATGCTGATAATTATATTTTAGGATCAGGGCAGAATTTGGTTGTAGGTTCGTCTATTCTTAAACCGGGAAATCCAGATCTAAAGTGGGAAGCGAGTGAACAATTAAATTTTGGTATTGATGCTTCTATTTTTAATGGACATGTTACAGCTAGTGTGGATTATTATATAAAAAAAACAAAAGATATGCTAGTTGCTCTTCCTGTATCCTATGAAGCTGGATTTCAAACAGCTCCTTCAATTAATGGAGGAACCATTGAAAATAAGGGGATTGAATTAGCGTTAGGGTATAATGGTAGTATAGGTGATTTTAGTTGGGGAGTTTCGGGAAATATATCAACACTGAGTAATAAGGTTATAAGTCTTGGAGTTGGGTTACCAATAGCAGGTAGTAGTGTTTCTAATTATATTTCGTTGCCTGCTACTTATACGGAAGTTGGTGAAGAAGTTGGTTATTTTAAAGGATATATAGTGGATGGTATTTATCAAACAAATGAAGAGGTGAATTTAAGTTATCAACCTAATGCAAAAGCTGGTGATTTTAAATTTAGAGATGTAAATCACGATGGTGTTCTTTCTGATAAAGATAAGGTGAAAATAGGAAGTCCTTGGCCCAATTTCATGTACGGTGCAACGATTGATTTGCAATATAAAGATTTTGATCTAAATATTGCTTTATCTGGTGTAGCTGGAAATGAAATTTTCAATGCAAATAAAATAAATACTTATCCAATGAAATATTTTGGAGGTTCTGGAATAGTAAATGCTTCTAAAAATATTTTGAATCGTTGGACACCAGGTAGTGGGCGAAATGAAATACCTCGCCTAATATATAATGATGCAAATGGGAATTATGCTAATAGTTCTACTTTTTATATTGAGAATGGTAGTTATATGCGTGTAAAAAATGTAACATTAGGTTATACTATACCTAAAGATATAATTAATATGACTCGTGTGATATCGAACTGTAGAATTTATATAAGTGCGCAAAATTTATTTACTCTTACTGGCTATTCAGGTTTTGACCCAGAAGTGGGCTCATCTTCTCCTTTAAAGGCAGGAATTGATGATGGCGTTTATCCGGTTCCAAGAACATTTTTATTTGGATTGAATGTTAGTTTTTAATTATAAAATAAATAATATGAAATCGAAAATAAGTATATATATAGTATTTGTGACAATCTTTTTGAGTTCATGTGGAAATGATTTTTTGACATTGACACCTAAAGATACTGTAACTGAAAGTGGCTTTTTTATTACAGAAGAGGATGCTAATTCTGCATTAGCTGGTGTATATGCAACTTTACAAGATGAGGCTGCTTTTGCTAATGTTCGAAATGCTGCCGATATAGAATGGGCAATAACAGGGGATTTGTATGAGATGGATAGAAGTGCAAATAGAATAGAGCTACATTCTTTGCGTTTACCTGCAAATAATACAATATTAAGAGATGTTTATTCTCGTGCTTATATAGGGATAAGTAGAGCAAATGTTGTTTTGGATAGGATTCCTCAAATGAATATTGATCAGTCTGTAAAAGATTTAATACTTGGTCAAGCCTTATTTATACGTGGCCTTTATTATTATAATTTAGTCCATTTTTTTGGAGGGGTTCCTTTGGTTACGACAGAATTGACCGCTTCTGATGATTTACAAATGCCAAGAGCTACTGCAGATGAAATTTGGGATCAAGTTGAAAAAGATTTTTTAGCTGCTGCGGATATGTTGCCGGAAATTTGGGTTAATGATGCTGATTTGGGTCGGGCAACACGTACTGCTGCATGGGGATTTTTAGTAAAGGCCTACTTGTGGCGTGAAAAATGGGATGATGCAATTATTTATAGTGAGAAAATTATAAATACTGGTAGACATGCTTTGATTCAAACTGGATTTAGGGATATCTTTCGTGAAGAAAATGAAAATAATGAAGAAATATTATTTTCAACACAATTTAGTACCCAAACAGGGGAACAAAATAATTTGGTTGCCAGAACTGCTCCTCGTGGTGCACCATCTATTTATACAGGCCCTTCGGCATGGAGTAATTTTGTTCCAAATCATCAGTTGGTTGATGCTTTTGAGGTAAATGAAGATGGTTCTATAAAAGATGATAGATACAGCGTTATTATGGGGCCGGGTGAAATTCATCCGGAAAATGGTTATCAGCTCCCTGAAGTTCCTCCTGCAGGTATGACACGAACAGGATATATTGTTACAAAATATTGGTATATGCCTCCTGTGCAGGGTTCAGGTATAAATGCTCCTATTTTAAGATATTCGGAAGTTTTGTTGAATTATGCAGAAGCGTTGAATGAAAAAGGACAATCGCAAAAGGCTATGGAGTTGGTTAATCAGATTCGACTTAGAGCAAAGTTGGATGCAAAACCTGTTACTTTATCTAAAAGTCAAGTTTTAGATGCTATTTTTGATGAGAGAAGATTAGAATTTATTTGGGAACCAACAGGTTCATTTAATGATTTAAATAGAAGGGGACGTTTTTTGGATTTTATCAAAAAAAATAGATCTGATTATGGAGAATTGGAAGTAGATAAAAAACCGTGGTTGCATACAACTCCGATTTTATTTCCAATACCGGCTGATGCTTGGACAAAAAATAAAGCATTGGAGCAAAATCCATATTATACATTCTAACTAAAAGTGTAAAAGATGAATCCCGTAAACTTTATATATCAAATGATTATCCAACATTTTCGGCAGATTGTTTGTTTCTTAATTCTTTTATTTTGTATAGGAGAAATTTTTGCTCAATCTTCTGAAGAGAGACAGATAGAATATCTGGAAGAATCGTTACAAATTAATGAGCCCAAGGACCATCGGCATGCCATAAGTTTACGGGTTTCATTACAAGATAGTACTTGGATTGAATGGCAGAAAAGGACAGGTGAATTACCTCCTGATTTTTCTCAAATGAAATCAGATTTATATTTACCTGAACCATTGATATGGCAAGGTAAAGAAATACAAACGAAGGATGAGTGGATGCAAAAATCTAATTGGATAAAAAAAGAATATCAGTATTGGATAAGTGGACATCGTCCACCAGCTCCTAATAATATTCGAGTGGAAGTCCTTTCAGATTCATATGAAAATGATATACATATTCAGTTGATTTGTTTGTATTTTGGTCCCTCACATCAGGGCAAGATGAGGTTTGAACTTATGATACCACCAGGTGAAGGACCATTCCCCGTTTATATGACTCAGTGGAATCACCGGAGTTGGGCAGAATTGGCTTTAAAAAGAGGCTATATAACTTGTGTGTATGCAGGAAGTGATGATTTTGATGATACGGAAAGTTATCGAAGTCTATATCCTGACTATGACTTTACATGTCTAATGAGGCGTGCTTGGGGAGCATCACGAGTCATTGATTATTTAGTTACTAGAAAAGAGATTGATAATCAAAAAATTGCAATTGCAGGGCATTCTAGAAATGGAAAACAATCGTTATGGGCTGCAGCGTTTGACGAACGCATCTCTGCTGTGGTTTCGAGTAGTTGTGGAACGGGTGGGGTTACTCCTTTTCGTTTCTCTGACCCACAATACTGCACTCAGACAATTGATGATATTTGTTCTAATGCGGCTCATTGGTTTCAACCTCGTTTGCGGTTCTTTTTTGGAAGAGAAGATTACTTGCCTGTAGAACAAAATTTATTGTTATCTTTAATAGCACCTCGTTCATTATTGATACATTATTCGGTGATGGAGAGACAATTGAACCCTTGGGCGACAGAACAATGCTTTAAATCGGTTAAAAGTGTCTTTTCATTTTTGGGAGCTACTTCAAATATTGGAATTTTACCAAGATTTGGAGAGCATCCAGTAACCACTCGTGATTTAGAGAAATGTTTGGATTTTTTAGATATTCAATTTCATCGAAAAAAAGGAAAATGGAATAATAAATGTTATTATAGTTATAATTTTGAGGAATGGAAAGATATAAACAATAAGGTTGTAGTTTGTGATTCTGTGCAACCGGAATATCTTGCAAAACATGGAACATTTTTTTCTTTTGCAAAACAAAAGAAAAAAATATTGGGTAACTTGAAATGGTTGTTGGGTAAAAAACCAGTGAGTATTTGTGCTAATAATATTGGTTTTGTTTCAAAGGCAAGAATGGATTGGGTAGATAATATAATAGGTCGTCCAAAAATTGAAAATGCATTTAATCTGAATATTGGTCCTTATTATACAATGAATAATCATTTATCAGGTTATTTATATTGTTCTGATACAGTTTTACGTAAAAAAATTCCGGTTGTGATTTATTTACATCAATATGCACATGCTCATGGAAGTGCTTATGGATATAGTTCATTTAATACTCCTAACAATAAGGATTTATTTCAAAAACTGGTAGATAATGGTTTTGCTGTTTTGTCTATAGATATGATCGGTTTTGGAACAAGATTGGAAGAAGGAGCTTTATTTTATGAAAGGTATCCTGATTGGTCTTTAATGGGACAAATGATTGAAGATGTCATATCTTGTGTGGATGCAATTAAACATTTTTCTTTTTTGGATAAAAATAATGTTTTTGTATTGGGGAATGCTATAGGTGCTTCTGTAGGACTGATGTCTACTGCATTAGATGAGCGTATTTCTGGAATTGTGGCACTTTCTGGTTTTAGCCCTTGGCGTGATAAAGAACAGAATTATTCTTTATGTAATTATTCAAAGTATAATGGATTTTTGCCTTTATTAGGCTTTTGGCTGGATGATCCTTCTCGTATTCCTATTGATTTTCCTGAAATTATATCTACGATTGCACCTCGGCCTGTGATGTTAATTTGTCCTACAATGGATAAATATATGAATCGTAAATTAATTAATAAGGAATTTGTGAATATTGGATTATGTTATGAATTGTATGGTCTAAAAGACCGTTTAGTATTTTACCAACCAAAAGAAATAAATAGACTAACAGATTCAATGGTTGAAAAGGCAATCTCTTTTTTTAAAAAAAATATTCAATAATATAAATTTAATATTATGACAACGCGACGTGATTTTATAAAAAAAGTAACAGCAAGTACTGCTGCATTATCCTTTGGTGGTGTTTTAGAAGGTTTTAGTGCAAAAAGCTATAATAATATTGTAGGAGCGAATGAACGCATTAAAGTTGGGGCTATAGGAGTTAACTCAAGAGGTCGAGCTTTAGCTTGTAATTTTGCTAAACAAAAAAATTGTGAGATAGTAGGTGTATGTGATGTTGATTCTCGTGCTTTACAAAAATGTAAGAAGGCTGTTCTTAAGATAAGAGAAAACCCAATTGGGGAGTATAAAGACTTGCGCATGATGTTGGAGAATAAGAATATTGATGCAGTCCTTATAGCGACACCGGATCATTGGCATGCTCCTGCAGCATTGTTGGCTGTTAAGGCTGGAAAGCATGTATATTTGGAAAAACCCTGTAGTCATTCTCCTGAAGAAGGAGAAATACTGATTAAGGGAGCCCGAAAGTATAATCGTATAATGCAAATGGGAAACCAACGTCGTTCTTGGCCGAATGTGGTAGAAGCTATAGAAGAATTAAAGAATGGCATTATTGGTAATGTTTATTTTGGTAAAAGTTGGTATACGAACAATAGACCTTCAATTGGTATAGGGAAAAAAGTCCCTGTACCAGAATGGTTGGACTGGGATCTATGGCAAGGACCAGCACCACGTGTTACTTATAAGGATAATATCCATCCTTATAATTGGCATTGGTTTTGGAGATGGGGAACAGGGGAAGCTTTGAATAATGGAACCCATATGGTTGACATACTTCGGTGGGGAATGGAAGTGGAATACCCTACGATGGTAACTTCTGTCGGTGGAAGGTATAGATACAAAGATGATTGGGAAACTCCCGATACTCAGGTTATAAGTTATGAATTTGGTAATGGAAAGATGATGACTTGGGAAGGAAGAAGCTGCAATAGCCAAAATATTGAAGGTAGTTCTGTCGGGGCCATGTTTTATGGAGATAATGGAAGTTTACTAATAACGGGTTCTAATGCGTATACGGTTTATGATTTAAAAAATAAAATAGTAAAGGACGTTCAAAGTAATATTGCGATTGATCCCCGTAATTTAATGAATCCAGCCGAGCAGTTGGATGCATTACATATCCAGAACTTCTTTAATGCAATTAGAAAATCAGAACCGTTACATTCTGACATCACTTCTGGACATAAAAGCACATTATTGGTTCAGTTGGGTAATATAGCTCAGCGTGTTGGACATTCTTTAAACATAGATAATCAGAATGGGCGTATTATGTATGATAACGAGGCCATGAAATATTGGTCTAGATCATATGAACCTGGATGGGAAATGAAACTTTAATGATAATGTAAATAGAAGAGAATAAATATGTCTTTAAAAAATGCAACAGAACTTCATTCTAAGCGAACTATGTATATGGCAATAGCGATTGTCGGAATGATGTTTTTTATTTTTGGTTTCGTTTCATGGGTTAATGCCATTCTAATTCCTTATTTTCGAATAGCTTGCGAGTTGACCAATTTTCAATCTTATTTGGTTACGTTTGCATTTTATATCGCATATCTTGTAATGTCGATACCCGCTTCATTTGTTTTGAAGCGGGCCGGCTTCAAGAGGGGTATTATGTATGGTTTTTTTTGTATGGCGATAGGTGCGTTATTATTTGTCCCTGCAGCATTGAGCAGAACGTATTGGATCTTTTTGGCCGGTTTGTTTTCAATCGGAACAGGATTGACCATATTGCAAGCAGCAGCAAATCCTTATATTACTATTGTGGGACCTATAGAAAGTGCTGCAAAACGAATTAGCATAATGGGGGTTTGCAATAAGTTTGCGGGAATTATTGCTCCTTTGATATTTGCGGCTATTATATTGAAAGCGACGGATAGTATAGTGTTTGAACAATTAAATGCAGGTGTTTTTAGTGAAGAGGAAAAGAATATTGTTTTAGATAGTCTAATTCGAAGAGTAATATGGCCATATTCTATTTTGAGTATCTTTTTATTTGTTGTAGGTATTTTTATTCGCTATTCAGTATTACCTGAAATTAATCAAGAGGAAGAAAATAAAGAAGTTGATACAGATAAAGGAAAATCACATACTTCTATTTTACAATTTCCATATTTATTAATGGGAGCAATTGCAATGTTTCTCCATGTTGGGACGCAAGTGATAGCAATAGATACTATTATAGGTTATGCAAATTCAATGAAAATGGATTTATTAGAAGCAAAGGTTTTTCCGTCTTATACATTGACTGCGACTATTTGTGGGTATTTTTTAGGTATTTTATTGATTCCTAAATATCTTTCTCAAAAACGAGCTTTCCAGATATGCTGTATATTTGGTTTGATTTTTTCATTAGGAGTTGTTTTGTCAGATGTTGATTTAACATTGTTTGGACATGAAGCGAACCTTTCTATTTGGTCTCTCGTACTTTTAGGATTACCTAATTCTTTAATATATGCAGGCATCTGGCCTTTATCCATTCGCGGATTGGGACGGTTCACTAAGATAGGCTCCTCTTTATTGGTAATGGGTTTATGTGGAAATGCCATATTGCCTTTGATATATGGGTATTTTGCAGACTTATTTTCTGTTAAGCAGGCCTATTGGGTATTGGTTCCATGCTATTTGTATCTGATTTTTTTCGCTGTATATGGATATAAAATAGAAGCGTGGTCATTAATAAAAAAGAAATAGAAATGGGGACGGTCATCAAAAATGTAAAATTGGTTCTTCCTAAAGGGAAAATTATTAGGGGGACTATTAAGTGGGATAAAGGAAAAATTGTATCTGTATCGGAAGGTGAAATATTATCTTCTGTAGAAGATCAAGTAATCGATGGAATGGATTTGTATCTTTCTCCAGGATTTATCGATTTACATACGCATGGTGGCGGAGGATATGATTTTATGGATGGGACAGTTGAGGCCTTTTTAAAATCTGCAGAAATGCATGCTAAGCATGGTACAACGTCTTTATTGCCCACGACATTGACAAGTACTAATGAAGAACTATATTTAATGTTTGAGATCTATAAAATTGCTAAGTCTTGTAATCATATCGGAGCCAGTTTTGTGGGTTTGCATTTGGAAGGTCCTTATTTTTCGTTTAATCAGCGAGGAGCTCAAGACCCAAAATATCTGAAAAAACCTTCTCCTGAGGAGTATATAAAGATATTAGATGCTTCTGACGATATTGTTCGTTGGAGTTTGGCTCCAGAATTAGATGGGGCCTTGGATATGGGTCGGGAACTTTGTCGTAGAAAGATACTTCCTTCTATTGCTCATACGGATGCCATTTATGAAGAAACAATAAAAGCATATCAGGTTGGATTCCGACATATTACGCATTTATATTCAGGGATGTCTACTATTATTCGTAGGAATGCCTTTCGATACGCAGGTGTTCTCGAAGCAGCTTACATGCTAGATGATATGACTGTTGAAATAATTGCGGATGGAGTTCATTTGCCTAAGAGCTTATTGCAGTATGTGTATAAGTTTAAAGGTCCCGAACGGATTGCTTTGATTACAGATTCTATGCGGGGAGCAGGAATGCCAGATGGACCTTCGATTTTAGGGAGTGTAAAGGATGGCCAGCCGGTAATTGTAGAAGATGGAGTAGCAAAACTTTTTGATAGAACCGCGTTTGCAGGAAGTGTTGCAACAGCGGACAGATTGGTCCGAACAATGATTCAAGTTGCAGAAGTCCCTCTGACGGATGCCGTTAGAATGATGACCGAAACGCCAGCTCGGATTATAGGGATAGATCATAAAAAAGGTGCTATATCTGTGGGGATGGATGCAGACTTGGTACTATTTGACGATAATATCAATATTTGTATGACAATTGTTGAAGGGAATATAGTGTATAATGTTTTATAAATAGATCAATTATGGAGTTGGTAAAAGATGAATTGAAGATAAAAATATTTGATACTCGTGAACGAATGGGAAGAGCTGCTGCTGATGATGTTGCGTTTTGTATAAAAAAATTGTTAGCTCAAAAAGAATGTATTAATATGATTTTTGCAGCAGCTCCTTCTCAGAATGATTTTTTAGAAGCTTTGATTGATGATAAAACTATAGAATGGGAACACATTAATGCTTTCCATATGGATGAGTATATTGGATTGGAGTCGAATGCTCTTCAAGGATTTGGCAATTTTTTGAAAGAACGTATTTTTGATAAGGTCCCTTTTAAATCCAAGTTTTATATAAATGGTCAATCGGATAATTTGCAGGAAGAATGTGAACGATATACTGGGCTATTGAATTCATATCCTGTCGATATTGTTTGTTTAGGGATTGGAGAGAACGGACATATTGCATTTAATGATCCTCATGTAGCTCGTTTTAATGATAGTGAAAGGGTTAAAATTGTTTCACTGGATAACAAATGTAGAATGCAGCAAGTTCATGACGGTTGTTTTTCGACGTTGGAAAGAGTCCCAATGAGTGCATTTACTTTAACGATTCCAGCGTTAATTGCTGCTAAATATATGTTTTGCATTGTTCCCTCTAAAACGAAGAATATAGCAGTTTTTAATACAATTAATGGACCAATATCGGAATCATGTCCGGCAAGTATCTTGCGAAAAAAAGAAAATGCGATTCTGTATTTGGATTCAGATAGCTCTGAGTTATTGAATAAAAGTGTAAACTGAAAAAATGTAATGATATGAGAACTGAAAAATTAGTAATGATTTGTCTGATGTGTATTGCTTCGTTTGCAATACAGGCACAAAAAGTTATAAAAATTGGTATAATTGGGTTAGACACATCTCATTCTCCTGCATTTATAGGATTGCTTAATAGTGAAGATCCTAAACCCGAACATGAAGGATTCAGAGTTGTTGCAGCTTATCCTTATGGATCGAAAACTATAGAAAACAGTTTTAAGCGTATTCCAGTATATACAGAGAAAGCTAAAGAGAATGGGGTAGAAATAGTCTCTTCTATTACGAAATTGTTAGAAAAGGTGGACTGTGTCATGTTGGAAACTAATGATGGTAATTTACATTTAGAGCAAGCTATTGAGGTTTTGAAAAGCGGGAAACCGATGTTCATAGATAAACCTGTCGCTGCTGATCTGGTCGATGCAATAGCAATATTTAAATTGGCAGATCAATATAATGTTCCGATTTTCTCTTCTTCAGCTTTGCGTTTTGTCCCTAAAAACGTGGATTTAAGAAATGGAAAGTATGGAAAAGTATTAGGTGCTGATTGTTATTCCCCTGCTCCGAGTGAACCTTCACATCCTGATTTTTCTTGGTATGGTATTCATGGTGTGGAAATTTTATATACAATTATGGGAACAGGCTGTAAAGAAGTAGTTCGTATGTCTTCAGAAGGTACAGATGTTGTAACCGGACTTTGGGAAGATGGACGACTTGGTACTTTTAGAGGTAATAGAACGGGTAAACATGTCTATGGTGGTACTGCCATTTGTGATTCCGGGGCAGTTATTGCTGGTGGTTATGAAGGCTATGCTTGTTTGTTAACAGAGATTTTGAAATTCTTTAAAACAAAGCTGGTTCCTGTAAGTGCAACTGAGACTCTTGAACTTTTTACTTTTATGGCAGCATCTAATGAAAGTAAGCGATTAGGCGGGAAACCTGTTTCAATGAAGCAAACATTTGAAAAAGCGGAGAAGCAAGCACAAAAAAAATTGAGTAAGCTGAAATAGGGAGATATAACTTATGGCATCTAATGTAATGTTAACAAGGTGTGGTTTCCTATTTGAGGCAGCAAGTCTTGGTATAGGTAGCGCGTTGAGTATAGGTGTATTATTAAGTTTTTATGTGGATAAAGAGAAATAAATATTTTTGCATCCGGATGAATGAATTGTATATACATTAAATTTAGAAAGTAATAGTTTGCACAATTTATATATGAGCAAAGAAGTAATAGAATATGGTTGGGTATGATTTTTGAATTTTGTGACACTGTCCAAAATTTTGTGTAAATGGAAACAGGATTCAGTTGTAAGTTCCCTCTTATATCTGGATTCTGTTTTCAAAAATAAGCATGAATTGGTTCATAATCAATCTCCAGTTATGAATTGGCTGTGTCCATTTCTTCTCAATTTCCATCAATGATAGATATACTGTTTTTTTCACGGTATCATCAGAAGGGAATGAAAGCTTTAATTTCGTGTACTTTCTGATTTCCAGCGGAAACTGGAAGAAAACAGGCAAGTCATCCCAGTTGTTTCTCCATGAGAGTATGGCATACGGGTACTTTCCTTCCCATTTCCTTTCCAGATTATCAAGTTCCGCGGCGGCAACCTCTTTATTGGGTGCGTTATAGATATTCTTCATATCTGCCGTAAACCCTTTCTTGTCCTTATAATCGACATATTTACAGGAGTTTTTAATCTGATGTACCACACAGATTTGAATGGATGACTGAGGGAATACAGTACGGATGGTATCCGTAAATCCGTTCAGATTATCGGTACAGGTAATCAGTATGCCCTGTACTCCACGCGCTTTCAAATCAGTCAGTGCCCCCATCCAGAAAGAGGAACTTTCCGATTTGCCGATGCACATGCCAAGAACCTCTTTCAGGCCGTTCTGTTTCATACCCACACAAAGATAAACGGTCTTGTTTATGACCTTGCCGTTATCCCGTGCCTTGAAGACGATGCCGTCCATCCAGACTATCAGATAAATAGGATCCAAAGGGCGGTTCTGCCATTCCTGCGCAGACTGATTCTCTTTGGATAGCTGCCATTGCGTGAATTTCCGCTATTATTACCGGCTATGGAATTCTTTTCATAGCCTAAATGAGCATCCATCTCACTCTCCAATACTTGGGCATGCAACTGCTTCAGAAACTTACTCACATCGGCTTCTGTCTTGAACTGGCTAAGGAGCTCCTTGCTTAATACCTCATCAGGCATTACTTGATTCTTTTCTTTCATAATCTTCGTCATTCTGTAAATGGAAAATATTTTATAGTACCTATTTTTTTGTAGACTACTTTTTTGGGGTATTATTTCTTTTTGTCCCCCTCTATAGGTGGATTTGTTTTTTTTCGTTACATTAGCACCTGTTTTTAATAACTCAGTTAATGATTAAGAATTAATACCTTATGAAACACATTCTTTTACTTCTCTTATCGCTCTTTGCACCCGTGGTATGGGGGCAGCAGGTGGAACAGTTCAAGCTTTGGCCGGATAAGCCGGAAGCGAGCGAAGCGGAAATTTTTGTCTATCATCCGGCGAAGGGCAAGAAAGCGGCTCCTGCGGTGCTGATATGTCCGGGGGGCGGATATAGGGGGCTGGCGATGAACCATGAAGGGCATGATATGGCGAAATGGTACGCTTCGAACGGGTTTGTTGCAGTCGTTTTGAAATACAGGATGCCAGAGGGCGTGCATACGATCCCGCTGAGCGATGCGGAGAAAGCAATGTCTCTTATCCGGGGCAATGCAGCCAAATGGAACCTGGATGCGAATAAAGTCGGAGTGATCGGCTCGTCGGCAGGCGGACATCTGGCAGCCTCACTCAGTACGCTTGCGGCAGATGCCAACCGGCCGGACTTTGCGATCCTTTATTATCCGGTGATCAGCTTCGATAATATGACGACACATGGCGGTTCCAAAAAGAATCTTTTAGGGAAGGATATCGAGAATAAGGAACTGATCGACCGTTATTCCTTGCAGAAACAGGTGGATGATAAGACACCGAAGACTTTGCTTCTGCTGAGCGATGACGATCAGTCTGTGCCGCCGTTGAACTCCATCCTTTATTATACGGCGCTGAATGAACACCATATCCCGGCTTCCCTCTATATGTTCCCGAACGGAGGACACGGTTGGGGATTCCGGCATGACTTCACCTACTATCAGGAAGTGAAAGACCTGATACGGAAATGGCTTGCCTACATAAAAATAACCGATTAATCACCAGATATCATGAAACCGATTACACTATTACTGGCCGCAGGCTCCCTGCTGCTGAGCGCACAAGGACTTTCCGCACAGACGGACGGTTCCGGGAAAAAGGAATATTGGAATGCAAATACCCTCTTGATCCCTTATCGGCTGCCGCCTGCTCCCGCAGGGTACAAGCCTACCTATATAGACTTGGACGGTGACGGTGATCCGGATATCCTGCGTACGGTGACGGCCAACGGCATTCCGGTGCAATGGATCGATGACGACGACGATATGCAGTACGGCGACCTGGAAGGCGATACCGATAACGACTGCTTGATGATAGACCGTAATAAGGACGGTGTCTACGGCGGTTACGGCGACCTTATCATCGACTGGGTGGGCGAAGATGAAGACGGTAATCCGGCCATGCAGGTCGTTGTCGACAATATCCCCGAAGCAGACCGGATGAAGACCGGCAACGGACATTATATGTGGGTGGTGGATACGGACAAGGACGACGTGTTCAACTATATCGACTGGAACACGTTCACCCTCCGCTGCTGGATACATAACGGCCTGTCGGATTTCTACGAAGACTATAACGGGAAGAGCACTTTCATGAAGATACACAGCACGACCGAACGTGTGAACGATGTCCGTATGAACTGGGAAAACCCCTTCTTGTTCTATGATCCCGACAATGACGGACTGACAGAGATGGCGATCCGATTCTGCGACTCTCCCAAGATCGTGAAAGAGAACGGACAGGCCAATTCCGTCCTTTCCGGTAATATCGACTGGGTTTCCGTTTCGATGGATACGGATAACGACAATGCGCCGGGCAATGAGTTCGATTTCGATATGACCATTCATTTTATAGGTTCCGGCTTCAACTATGAAAACCAGAAACATATCAACAAGAACCTGCGCGGACTTCCCGAAGCCGATACGTTCTTCCTCGATGCCCGTTGGCGTAAGCTTCCGGAACTGTTGTATCCGGATCATGATGCCGCCTGGGATCTGACATTCAAAGAAGGTAAATGGGATAAAGTTTGGTTTACTTACGATGAGGACGACGATTGCAATCGTTGGGAACGTGTGGAGTTGTATCAGCCGCGAGATCCGTTCAAGGTAGGAAAGAACCAAGGTGGAATTGACAATAACGGACAGGCTGATCCGGCGGGTGACCGGGGTGAATGGGATGAAGACAATTCCGGCCACGGGCAGTTGTATGTCAGCCCGATAGACGGCAAGATCCACCTGTACGGAGCCGAATGGGGTTGCTGGCGCATCGACCAGAATGCCCGTTACTATCAGGGAATGGGTGGAATCTATGACGGTTACGGTCCGAAACGCATCGAGACCGAGCCGACCGTGTTTCCGACTGTCAAATATACGGATACGGACAATAACGGCTTCTTCGACCTGATGGAGTTCGACCTGGATGGCGACAAGGTGTTCGAACAACGCCTTTCCATGAAAGAGTTGGGGCTGGACGACCGTTGCCAGGTGATCAATACCGCTTCCATGAAGTACGAAGATTTTGTCGATCTCGAATCGAAAGTCTCCGACGCCATGTGGAAGAATGCCGAGAAAGCGGTCGAGGTGGCAAAAGCCAAAAAACTGAATACCAAATGGTATGCTTTGATGTTGCAGCCTAAATCCACTCGTGAACGCTATCACTATGGCTTCTGGTTGCAGTTCTATCTGTACAATGACCTGAAAGATCTGGCCGGGCGGACAAACGACAAGGCGTTGGCAAGCGTAATTGACAAGGCTTATTTGCAAGGCAAATGGGAGCTGATTAAATAATTTATTAACTTAAGAACAAGAATAGTATGAAAAACATTTCGAGAAGAACCGCCATTAAGACGGTGTTGGCAGGAAGCGCAGCGATGGCTGTGTCCGGTATGGAAGCAGCAGCTCCCGCAAAGAAGAAGAAAGTAGAGAAACCTGAACCGCTGAAAGGCAATATCCGCCATTCCGTGAGCAAATGGTGTTTCGGCAGTTATCCGTTGGATGAATTTTGTGAGATTTGTAAAAACATAGGAATCGAATCGATCGAACTGCTCGACCCGAAAGACTGGCCTGTCGTGCAGAAACATGGTTTGACCGTTGCGATGGCGCAGGGCGCGGGCTTAGGCATCGACCGGGGGTTCAACGATCCCAAGTTGCATGACGAGCTGGTAGCCAGTTATGAACAAGTCATTCCGATGGTGGCCGAGGCCGGACTGACGAACCTGATCTGTTTCGCCGGACGCCGGAACGGTGTGACCGACTTGCAGGGGTGGGAGAACTGCGAGAAAGGGCTGAAGCGTCTGATGCCGATAGCCGAAAAATATAATGTCGTTCTCACAATGGAGCTTCTGAACAGCATCGGGCATAAGGATTACTTGTGCGACCATACCGTTTGGGGAGCGGAACTGTGCCGCCGTATCGGTTCGCCGAACTTCAAGTTGCTGTATGATATCTACCATATGCAGATCATGGAAGGAAACGTGATCGATCATATCCGGAAATATCACCAGTATTTTTCTCATATCCATACCGGAGGCGTTCCCGGCCGTGCAGAGATTGACGAAACGCAGGAGCTCTACTATCCGGCTATCATGAAAGCGATTGTGGAAACCGGCTATAAAGGTTTTGTCGGACAGGAATTTGTCCCGAAGCAGGAAGACAAGATCGCTTCGCTTGAGAAATGTATCCGTATCTGTGATGTATAAACAGCCAAGTATGAAACGAATTGCTATTTATCCTCTGCTGTTGCTCTTCGCTTTGTGCGGATGTAAAGGGAAAAATGAGGCTTCACAGGTCGGGAATGTATTTAAACCCGGTGAAATCTGGCCGGACAATAACGGCGTGCACATCAATGCTCATGGCGGCGGTATGTTGCAGCAGGGCGATACCTATTATTGGTTCGGCGAGCACAAGACGGAAGGTGAAGGGGGGAATGTAGCCCAGGTCGGCGTCCATTGCTATTCTTCCAAAGACTTATATAACTGGAAAGACGAGGGAATCGCTTTGTCTGTTTCGGACGACGAGTCGAGTCCGATCGTAAGAGGTTGCATTCTGGAACGGCCGAAGGTTATTTTCAATAAAAAGACGGGTAAGTATGTGATGTGGTTCCATCTCGAACCGAAAGGCGCCGGTTATACGGGGGCCAAAAGCGGTGTGGCTGTCAGCGAAAAGGTTACAGGACCGTACAAGCTGCTGTCTGCCGATCGTCCGAACGCCGGTTGCTGGCCGAAGAATGTGTTGGATATCCATAAAGGTCCGGTTCCCGAAGAATCGAAGAAAGGTTTCGGTGGCGGCGGCCTGCCTGCGCATCCCGACACGTTGAACCTGTTAGGTCGCGATTTCGAGAGCGGGCAGATGGCACGTGACATGAACCTGTTTGTCGACGACGATGGGAAGGCTTATCATATCTACGCTTCGGAGGATAACAGCACGTTGCATATTTCCGAACTGACGGACGATTATACGGCTTGCTCCGGCAATTACGCCCGTTTCTTCGTCGGTCGTTTTATGGAAGCGCCTGCCATGTTCAAGAAAGACGGCAAGTATTACCTGATCATGTCCGGTTGCACCGGCTGGGCGCCGAATCCGGGCCGTTCCGCTGTCGCATCCTCTATCTGGGGGCCTTGGAAAGAGTTGGCGAACCCGTTTGTGGGAGCCGATTCGGAAACCTCTTTCCACTCGCAGAGCACTTATGTGCTGCCTGTTCCCGGCAAGTCCGGACAGTTCATCTACATGGGAGACCGCTGGACACCGAAAAATGCCATAGACGGCCGTTATATCTGGTTGCCTATCCGTTTCGAGGGAGAGCAGCCGGTTATCGAATGGAAAGACGAGTGGGGAATTGGCAATTGACAATGGATAATTGATAATTGTTTAGTACTTTTGCAGCCGCATAAAACAAACAAAGAATGAATTCAACATTGTCGATTAAGTCTAACCTTTTTAAGATTAGAGAATTAAAGGATTACTTGGGGATTGCCTTAGGTATGATTTTGTACGGTATAGGATGGACCGTTTTCCTGTTGCCGAACGATTTGCCTTCGGGGGCTGTTCCGGGTATCGCTTCTATTGTTTATTGGGGGACAGGCTTGCCTGTGCAGTACACTTATTTTGCCATTAACGGCCTCTTGTTGTTGCTTTCGTTGAAAGTCTTGGGTTGGAAGTTCAGTATGAAGACAGTGTATGCGGTTTTCGTCCTGACGTTTTTCCTGTCTGTGATACAGCGGTTGACTGCCGGACTTCAACTGTTGCAGGACCAGCCTTTTATGGCTTGTATTTTGGGTGCTATCTTTTGTGGCGGCGGTATCGGTATCGCGTTTGCATCGAACGGCAGTACGGGCGGAACGGATATTATTGCGGCTATAGTCAACAAATACCGGGATGTCAGCCTGGGGCGTATGATTATGTTCTGTGATATGATCATCATCGCGTCCAGTTATTTTGTGTTGCACGATTTGGAGAAAGTCGTTTACGGGTATGTGACGTTGTTCGTTACCGGTTATATGATCGACCAGGTTGTCAACAGTTCCCGGCAGTCGGTGCAGTTCTTCATCATTTCCGGTAAATACGAAGAGATCGGCAGGGAGATTAATGCTTTGCACAGGGGCGTGACTGTAATCGACGGGACCGGACTTTATACGGGAAAGCAAGTGAAGATGATGTTTGTTTTGGCAAAAAAGAGCCAATCCAATACGATCTTCCAAATCATCAATGACATCGATCCGAGAGCTTTCGTTTCGCAGAGTGCCGTTATCGGTGTGTATGGTGAAGGATTCGACCATTTCAAAGTGAAGAAGAAAACTAATTGATTTTAACACGGATTACGTGTTATCTATCCGATACAGCATAGATAACACGTATATCCGGTAAAGGGTTGCTTAATAGCTTAACCAGGTCTACAAATATAAAGCATATTTTAAGAAGTTGTTGATTTTTCAATCATTTTCAATATTCAGTATAAAAAAACGAATTATGGAATGATGATTTATAGGTTTGGAATCCGCCCTTACTTATTGGTTTCCTAAAATCCCCATTGATCATTTATATGTTACAATTTGCCAGGACGTTTCTCTTCGCTGCCTCCGCCTTTACCTGTGTCCATGTCTGTATATCCGTTGTATTTTAGGTTTGTATACTTGTGTCTGATTAATTTTATCGATTTTGATATTATATTTTGTTATATCGTGATAATTAATTACTTTTGAAAAGTGTTGGCCTTGGAGCTAAACCGAAGTTCGAGATCTTTTAACTATGTATTTGCCCCGTTCCTAACGAATACAAATGAGAGTGTATGTATTTGTACTTGATGCCTTGCTTTTATGCAGGATATGGATTTAAATTTTGTAATCCGACATGTAAAACAGCAATAAATGAAAGGAGTTGACCTATTGTTGCCTTTTGACTTTTCTATTTGATTTATTAACTTGTAATTATAATAAAACGATGGCAAATATAAGTTTGAAATTACTGATAAAAATATCTCTGTTATTTTGTTTGGCTCTCTGTATCGCTTGTGACAGCGATTCGGAAACTCCTCCTCAAAAGGAGATTCCGATTGAAACAGAACTGCAATGGCAATTGAGCGCAATCATTGAAAATGGAGAAAAACTGGCAACTCCCGGAAATTGTATGTCCGCATATTTGATTTTTGAGGAGAATGATAAGTTTTGTGGTTTAGTCGGAGTAAATCATTTGGATGGAACATTCGACATGGACTCTATATCAGGGAAAATATCATTCAAATATATAATGACTCAAGTGGTTAGCATGGATGAAAATGTTATTGAATTCGAAAGAATGTATATGACTCTATTTTATAAAATTGTATCTTATACTTCTTCAGACGATAATTTGAAGTTGTATTATGGGGATAATAGCTATTTGGAATATCAATCAAAAGAAATAGAACTAAAATGAAAATCAGTATCTTCTTCAACAAAGGAATGCTACTATAGATTCATATGAAGTGTCACTTCCCAAAACAATAACAGAGCTGAATGCAGAAAACCCTATCGATAAAAAGAACGGTTTAGCATCACGTTTTGCCTATCCGATACCAGTCAATTGGGATATGACAAATACAGGCACATAATCGGCTCGAAAAAAATTTCTGTAACTCGTTAGTTATCTATAGATAAGAAAACAATCATACTCATAATTAGAAAATTGAATATGATTGTTTTCTTTATTTTCACTACTAAAGTGATATTGGAATACCCGATATTTCATATCAATCGGGATAACAACGACAAAATGCTCACGTCAGTTGTAGACGTCACGGCTCCATCACCACCTCGATCCGGTTGCCCTGTCCTAACAATTTCTTGGCGAATGCTTGTATTTTGGCTGGCGTGATGCCTTTTATCGTTTCTTCGTATGTCGTCTCGCCGTTGAACCCGCGGAAGTAATAATTATCCAAAGTCGTCAGCCAGTAAACATTCTCCTGCAGGTTCTCTGCGTGGCGTTTCAGGATATTGTCTCGGCTCTTCTTGAAATCTTCTTCGCGCGGTCCGGATTGGACGATGTTATCCAGTTCCGTGCGGACGATAGCGTTCATCTTTTCCCGTTTGGCAGGGTCCGTATCGAAATAGGCTTGCAGGAATGTTTGTCCTTCCGGGAAGGAAGATATCTGTGCGGAAGTCTGCACGCCATAAGTTCCGCCTTCGTCCTCGCGTACCTTTTCCATGTAGACCAGATCCAGAATCTGCTTCAACATAGTGGCAGTGAGGATGTTTTCAAGGTTATATTCCATCTTACCGGACCAGAAGTCGACGACCGACGCCTTCGGTGTTTCCAGGGCGCGTTTGAAGATATTCGTGTATTCGCCCTTGCGGATAGCCGGTACTTCGGCGGGGTTGGCTTTCTCGACGCGTCCTTTGGACGGGAGCGTCGCCAGGTATTGTTCCACAAAAGGACGGATGCTGTCTGTGTCGATATTTCCGACGAACGTAAAGACAAAGTCCGAAGCGTCGGCAAACCGTTCTTTATACATCTCCATGATACGCGGGTAGCTGATCTGCTTGAAATCGCCGGCCGTGATGCGGGCGGCACGCGGGTTATTGTTGTAAATCGCCTTTGTCAGCGTGTCGCTGAACGCCACCATCGGGTTCAGTTCCAGGTTCTTCAACTGTGCGATCATACGGTTTTCGAAGGAAGCATAAGCCTCTTCATCCATACGCGGAGCCGTGAAATAGAGATAAACCAGTTCGAACAAGGTTTTCAGGTCGGTGGGAGCGGCATAACCGTTTACATTTTCCGTATTCAGGCCGATGGAGGGAGAGCAGGAGACTTTCTTCCCTGCCAATACCTTGTTCAGATCGGTTGCCGGGAAATTGCCGACTCCGCCAAGCGTAATGACATCGTTGAATACTTTCAGATTGTCGATGTCTTTCGCTCCGAACAAGGTGCTGCCGCCGGGGCTGGTGGCCGTCATCAGGATTTCGTCTTTCTTGAAGTCCGTATGTTTCAGTACGACCTTGATGCCGTTTCTGAGTGTCAGGACGGTCGCACCGAACAGCGGATCCGTCTTCATCTCCCTGATCTTTCCCGGAGCGGGCAGCTGCGGGATCAGCGGTTCGTTGGAAACTGTTTCTTGATAGGGTTCGACCGGTAATTGCTGCGCCTTGATGAAGTCTTCCAATAATTGGGTCTCGGTCGGATATTTCATGCCTGCCTTGTCAGGGCCGGTGAGGCCGATTACGATGTTCTTGTCGCCGATCAAGCTCTGGGCGTATTGGTTCACCTGTTCGACCGGTATTTGCGGTGCGATCTGGCTGATCAGCTGATATTCCGTTTCGATACCCGGAATATAGCCGCCGTCCGTAAAGTGGCGGACATATTCGTTTGTATAGGAGCGGTTCTTTTGTTTGTCGCGGTCGTTGAAGAGCGATTCGTATTGTTTCAGGACATTGATACGGGCACGGTCGTATTCGGATGCCGTGAATCCGTACCGTTTCACCCGTTCCGTCTCCGTCACAAGCGCGTCGAGCGCCTTGTTTATCTCGCCTTCCTTTACCAGGGCGGCAACCGTGAAAGCGCCTTTTGTCTTGGCGATCATGAAATCGCCGTCCGAAGCCTGGGCGGCGACAAAAGGAGGATCCGCTTTTTGCATCATCTCGGCAAAGCGTTCGTTTATCATCGTTTCGACGACATTCTCCATGTAGTCCTTCATCAACCCTGCGGCGGTGGCATACAGCTCTTTCGGCATCTTGTCGTGCTTATAGAATATGGAAAGGATCATATTGGAAGCCTCCTTGTCCGTGGCGATGGAAATAAGCGGTTTGTCATTGTCCGCCACCTTCGTATATTCCCGCGTGGCCGGATTTGCCGGAGCCGGGATATCGGCAAAGATACGTTTTACGGCCGCTTCCACCTTGTCTACCTCTATATCCCCTACAATGATAATAGCCTGCAGGTCGGGACGATACCATTTCTTATAATAAGCCCGGAGCTCCTCCGGCTTGAAATTGTTGATCACGTCGATCGTTCCGATCGGCATCCGGTGTGCATATTTGTTGTCCGGGAACATTTTCGGCAGCTGCTGTTCCCAGATACGCGCCTGGGCATCCTGCCGCGTGCGCCATTCCTCCCGGATCACGCCCCGTTCCTTTTCGATGGCCGTATCTGCGAGCGTGATGAAGCCCGACCAGTCGTGCAGGATCAGCAGGCAGGAGTCGATGACGCTCTCGCGGGTGACCGGAGCGTTCATGATCATGTAAACCGTTTCGTCGAAACTTGTATAAGCGTTGAAGTTCTCGCCTCCGCGCATCCCGATGCTCTCGGTAAATTCATCCATGCCGTGTCCGGGGAAGTTCTTGGTCCCGTCGAACGCCATGTGTTCGAGGAAATGGGCCAGTCCGCGCTGGTTCTCCTCTTCCAGGATCGACCCGACATTCTGGGCGATAAAGAAATCCGCGCGTTCTTTCGGTTGTGCGTTGTGGCGGATGTAATAGGTTAACCCGTTGTCGAGCTGTCCGTATCTCACTTTCGGGTCTACGGGCAGGGGTTGTATTTCCGGTTGCTGCGCTGCCAAGCGGAAGGCGGCAAGTATCCAAAGGAGGCATCCGATGGATAGAATCTGTCTGATCTTCATATCTTTTTTGTTTTCATTTTTAATAGAACAAATGTATATAGTTTTTGTTACAAAATGCCAAACGTGCCTTTCTTTCTTTTTACTTGTAAAAATCCTTGAGAAAGTTTTTGTGTAAGAAAAAAATATCTACTTTTGTGAAGTTGTTATGTGCACGCAAACATTAATAATTTATCTAATATATTTACCATGAAATCTGAAGATATTTCACGTCGCTCGTTCCTGAAACGGGCAGCCGCCCTTTCAGCTGCGGCAGCAATTCCTTCTTTCTGGATTCCGTCCAAGGCCAATGCCATGCCGGGTGTTCCTTTTGTCAGTGCCAATGAAAAAGTGAGAATCGCTTTTATCGGTATCGGTAACCGTGGAGGCGAGATCGCGCAGGAACTGTACAAAACCGGTTTGTGCGAAGTCGTTGCACTTTGTGATGTAGATATGGGGGCTCCTCATACTCAGAAACTTATTTCCATGTTCCCGAAAGTTCCGCGTTTCCAGGATTTCCGTCAGATGTTCGACCAGATGGCTGACAAGATCGACGCCGTAACAGTCGGTGTGCCTGACCACGCGCATTTCCCGATCACGATCGAGGCGATGGCTCATGGAAAACACGTATATGTAGAAAAACCGATGGCCCGCACCTTCCAGGAAATCGAAGTGATGATGCGTGCCGAAAAGAAATTCGGTGTCGTTACCCAGATGGGTAACCAAGGGCACTCCGAAGCCAACTACTTCCAGTTCAAGGCATGGAAAGAAGCCGGCCTGATCAAAGACGTTACCGCTATCACGGCTCACATGAACTCTCCGCGCCGCTGGCATAACTGGAACCCGAACATCACGCACATGCCGATGGGCGAACCGGTTCCTGAAACATTGGATTGGGACACTTGGTTGGGCGTTCGTCCGTTCCACGAATATAATCACGATTACCATTTGGGACAGTGGCGTTGCTGGTACGATTTCGGTATGGGCGCGTTGGGCGACTGGGGAGCCCACATCATCGATACTGCCCACGAATTCCTGGATCTCGGCCTGCCGACGGAAGTAAACCCGTTGTATCTGAAAGATCACAACCCGTTCTTCTTCCCGATGTCTTCCCGCATCCTGTTCAGATTCCCGGAAAGAAAAGAGATGCCGGCTGTCGATATTACCTGGTATGACGGTTTGGATAATATTCCTCCTGTTCCTGAAAACTACGGTTCTTCCGATGTCGATCCGAATATCCCGACGGTTGCCGGTGGCAAACTTCAGTTGGCTAAACTGAACCCGGGTAAGGAAATCTATACGAAGACTCTGACATTCAAAGGCGGTTCTCATGGCAGCACTTTGTCAGTGATCCCTGATCAGGTAGCTAAGGATATGAATCCGAAATTGCCGGAATACCAGAAGAGCCCGTCCAACCACTATGCAAACTTCCTGTTGGCTTGCCAAGGCAAGGAAAAGACCCGTTCTCCGTTCTCTATCGCAGGTCCGTTGAGCCAGGTATTCTGCCTCGGCGTATTGGCGCAGCGCATGAACCGCAAGATCGTGTTCGACCGCGATACGAAGCAGATCGTGAACGATCCGGTTATGAACCAGATGCTGGTCGGCGAAATGCCGCGTAAAGGCTGGGAACAGTATTATAATATTTAAGATAGTTTCTAAGATCGTTATTCATAACGGTTGATTGTTTGAGAAGGCAAGCTTGTCGGGTAAGCTTGCCTTTCTTTTTTGATTATCTTTGCACCTGTAATACGCAGGGAACATGAATATATTTGAAGGATATGTGGGCATTCGCTTGTGGGACGGACAGTTGGTGGATGATGTGATCTTCTCCCTGCTGTTGTTCCTGTTTATTGTCTTTTCCTTTGTGTTCAGAGCCAATTTCCAGTTGTTTGTGAAAATGTTGAAAGATGCTTTTCTGTTGAAGGAGAGGCAGAACCTTTTTGACGATGTGGTGGGGAAGAGCGTTTTCTTCTTCCGTAATTTTATGACATTCCAGGCATTATTCCTTTCAAGTATCGCCTTGATTGCGATCGGCAGGATATACGGATTTCTGAATTATGTGGAATGGCAGGCGGTTTTATCGGCGATCGGAACGGTTTTCTGCGCCTTATTCCTGTTTTATCAGTTTAAACAATGTGGCTATTACCTCTTGGGCGGCGTGTTTGCCGACCCCGATAAATATAAGTTATGGAAGACGAGTTATAATGCCATTATGGGGATTTGGGGAGTCTCTTTATACGTCCCGGTGTTGTGGTTGGTGTTTGTCGGGACACACGTAACTATACCGATAACAATGTTTTGTATTCTCTATATTTTGTGTCGTTTTGTAATAATTTATAAGACAATACGGATATTTCACAAGAAAAGCACTGGTTTATTGTATATAAGTTTGTACCTTTGCGGCCAAGAAATTTTACCTCTGGTATTTTTGTACGAAGGTATGGTTTATTTGTATAACTTTATCGAGACAAGTACTCTATGGCATTGAACATCAAAAAGTTGCTGGTATCACAACCGAAGCCTGCATCCGAGAAGTCCCCGTATTTCGACATTGCAGAGAAGTATGGAGTTGAGATTGACTTCCGCCCATTCATTAAAGTAGAACCTCTTACATCTAAGGAGTTCAGACAGCAGAAAATTTCTATTTTGGATCATACGGCTGTTGTTTTTACGGCTCGTACGGCGATCGATCATTTCTTCCACCTGTGTGAGGAACTGCGTGTTGCCATTCCCGAAACGATGAAGTATTTCTGTATGACTGAAGCCATTGCTGTATATTTGCAAAAATATATTGTGTATAGAAAGCGTAAGATCTTTTTTGGACAGACCGGGAAGCTGGATGATCTGGTTACCGTTATCGGCAAGCATGCAAAAGAAAAATATCTTGTGCCCGTTTCCGACGTGCATAAAGATGATTTGTTGACTATGTTGGAAGCGAAGAAGATTTCTTTTTCGAAAGCTGTTATGTACCGTACCGTAAGCAATGATTTCTCGAAAGACGAGAAGTTCGACTATGATATGCTGGTATTTTTCAGCCCTTCGGGAATTTCTTCTCTGCTGAAGAACTTCCCGAATTTCAAACAGGAAGATATAAAGATCGGATGTTTCGGCCCGACAACGGCCAAGGCGGTGAAAGAAGCCGGTTTGCGCCTGGATGTGGAAGCGCCGACTCCCGAAGCTCCGTCCATGACGGCTGCCCTGGAATTGTATCTGAAAAAAGAGATGGGTAGTAATAAAAAGAATGGTAAATAGAAGGTACACCCTTTCAAAAGAAGAGCGCCTGTCGTGGAAACGTTACATTGACCTGCTGTTTGCAAAAGGGCAATCGTTTGTGGCGTTTCCACTGCGGGTCGTTTATTTGCCGGTGGAAGAGGAGACATTGGCTCCGGTATCTATCCTGGTGAGTGTCCCCAAAAAGAAATTCAGACGTGCCGTAAAACGGAATCTGATCAAACGTCAGGTCCGTGAAGCCTACCGGGTACGTAAATATGACCTGATCGATCCGCTGACGGAAAAAAACAAACGTATGTTGGTTGCTTTCCTCTATTTGGACAAGGAAATCCATCCTTTTGCCGATATGGAAAAAGCCATGACAAAAGCATTGAACCTACTTCGCGACAAAGCATGATAAAGCGTTTTTTCACTTTCCTTCTGTTGTTGCCGGTCTATTTCTATAAATATTGCATCTCTCCCATGACGCCGGCATCGTGCAGGTACACGCCTACTTGTTCCGAATATGCCGTGCAGGCTCTCAAAAAACATGGTCCGGTGAAAGGATTGTATTTAGCTGTCAAACGTATTCTTCGCTGCCATCCCTGGGGAGGAAGCGGATATGATCCTGTACCGTAAATGGTCTATTACGACATACATACCCACCATTTGCCCGTTCATCCCGAAGATGTTGCGGTCGTCAACCGTATCGTCCCGGCGCCAGACACGGGAACAGGCCGGTACCGTTCTGTCGGCATACATCCCTGGTATATATATAACGTAGAAGAACAACTTGCCGAACTGGAACGGCAGGCGTCATTTCCGAATGTAGTGGCCATTGGCGAAACGGGCCTGGATAAAGGTGCGGAAGCTCCGATGGACCGTCAGCAGGAAATCTTCAAGGCGTCGGTATCTCTTGCCGAAAACGCCGGTATCTTTTTGATCATTCACTGCGTGAAAGCCTGGGACGAGCTGATCGCCTTGAAAAAGGGACTAAAGCCCCGTGTGCCCTGGATTATACACGGTTTTCGTGGTAATGCCACATTAGCCGGACAACTTATCCGGCAGGGCTTTTATCTCTCTTTTGGCGAGCGCTTCAATCCCGATGCCGTACGCGAGGCATGGCCCGGCCGTTTATTTGCCGAAACGGACGACCGTGAAATCGATATCCGCACCGTTTACCGGAACCTTTCGGCCTCCCTAGATCTTTCGTTGGAGCAGTTCGCCGCTCAGATCGCCCGAAACGCCCACGACATCCTCCATCTCCCTTAAATCACTGTTATACCCTAATTTTCAATTCTCAATTCTCCATTTTCAATTATAAAGTCGTACCTTTGCCGACATTCAATTAATACTATAATCTAAAACGATGAATTTTGTTGAAGAATTAACATGGAGGGGCATGATCGCTGATATGATGCCCGGAACAGAAGAACAGTTGCAAAAAGAGATGACTTCTGCTTATGTAGGTATTGACCCGACGGCTGACTCATTACATATCGGTCACCTGGTATCGGTTATGATGCTGAAACATCTCCAACGTGCAGGACACCGTCCTATTGCTCTGGTCGGCGGAGCTACCGGTATGATCGGAGACCCTTCAATGAAGTCGGCGGAACGTAACCTGCTCGATGAAGCGACGCTTCGTCATAACCAGGATAGCATTAAGAAGCAGTTGTCCAAGTTCTTGGATTTCGATTCGGACGCGCCTAATGCTGCCAAGTTGGTAAACAATTACGACTGGATGAAGGATTATTCTTTCCTGAATTTTATCCGTGATATCGGCAAGCATATCACTGTTAACTATATGATGGCTAAAGAGTCCGTTAAAAAGCGCCTGAGCCGCGAATCTTCCGTCGGCATGTCGTTTACGGAATTCTCTTACCAGTTGCTCCAGGGATACGATTATATGTATCTGTATGAACACGAAGGCTGCCGCCTGCAGATGGGAGGAACCGACCAGTGGGGCAACATCACGACCGGTACGGAACTGATCCGCCGCAAGTTGGGCGGTGAGGCTTTTGCTTTGACCTGCCCGTTGATCACGAAAGCCGACGGTGGCAAGTTCGGCAAGACCGAGTCCGGCAACGTCTGGTTGGATCGCCGTTATACCTCCCCTTACAAGTTCTACCAGTTCTGGCTGAATGTGAGCGATGCCGATGCTGCCAAATATATCAAGATCTTTACCGATCTGCCTAAGGATGAGATCGATGCCCTGATCAAGGAACAGGAAGAAGCGCCGCATCTCCGTCCGTTGCAGAAACGTTTGGCAAAGGAAGTGACGGTCATGGTTCATTCCCAGGAAGATTATGATGCAGCCGTCGAGGCTTCCAACATCCTGTTCGGAAACTCTACGTCGGAAGCATTGAGACATTTGGACGAACAGACATTGTTGGATGTGTTCAACGGTGTTCCCCAGTTCGAAGTTTCCCGCGAAGAGTTGAGTGGCGGTGTCAAGGCGATCGACCTGTTCACTGAAAAAGCCGCTATTTTCCCGTCAAAAGGTGAAATGCGCAAACTGGTACAGAGTGGCGGTATCAGTGTGAACAAGGAAAAGCTAACGGATCAGGATATGGTTATCGACTGTTCTTCCCTGTTGGATGAGAAATATTTGTTGGTTCAGAGAGGTAAGAAGAACTACTATTTACTGATCGTAAAATAAGAATTTCATACAAAAATGCTTGCAAGGTAAGATTTTATTCTTACCTTTGCATCGCTTTAGATAAAGCGCCGGATTGTCTCATGGTGTAATGGTAGCACTACAGTTTTTGGTTCTGTCTGTCGAGGTTCGAATCCCCGTGAGACAACTTACAGAACGAAAGGGTCGGAATGAAAGTTCCGGCCCTTTTTGATTTTATGGCGGGAAATCTTTCTTCTTGTATCATTTCTGCATGATTAATTCCCAAATTTGTAAATGGCGGACGATGGTATATCCATATATTTGTGCATTGGATATCATGGAAACTCAGTTGATCTTAATGTTATGAAGTATTATTGTCTCTTACTCTCTATTCTTTTGGAACTTTAATAATTAACAATATGAAATACTACTATTTATTAGCAATCGTTTTCTGGTGTACAGCTTTATGTTCTGCCGTAGAAAACAAGAGTGTGCGACAAGTTGCTCCTGCTCCCTCGTTATTGACCGGCAAATGGGATGCCGACTGGATTTCCTGCCCGGATGTTTCTCTTTATGATTATGGCGTTTATCATTTCCGTAAGAACTTCAAACTGGACAGGCAACCGGAATCGTTCGTGGTTAATGTTTCGGCGGATAACCGCTACAGGCTTTTTGTGAATGGAACGCCTGTCTGCTACGGTCCGGCACGCGGGGACTTGAATCATTGGTATTTTGAGACAGTGGATATTGCATCTTTACTGAAAGCAGGCGAGAATACGCTTGCCGCTATTGTCTGGAATGCCGGTCCCTATACCCCCGGAGCGCAGATGACATTGAAAACCGGGCTGATCGTACAAGGGAATACAGCCCAGGAAGCCATTGTGAATAGCGGGCCGGACTGGAAAGTTTACCGGAATCCCGCCTATGCGCCGTCTGTCGAGAACCGTCAGGATGTCGGGTGTGCCGACATCGTAAACGCCTCTTTATATCCGTGGGGATGGGAAACGGAAGGATATGACGACGGTTCATGGAAAAACGCCGTCCAGTTGGGACGCGGACAGCCTTATGGAGCCGGGACAGGCTATGACTGGGTGTTGTGCCGGCGCGATATTCCTTTGATGGAAGATACGTTGCTCCGGATGAAAACGATCCGGCGTTCGGAAGGAATGTCCGCATCGCCCGCTTTCCTGGAGGGGAATGCCCCGCTGGTGGTCCCGGCGAACCGGAAAGTGACGTTGCTGATCGACCAGTCTTATCTGACAAATGCTTATCCCGAACTGAGAGTGTCGGGAGGGAAAGGCAGCGAGATCAGGATGCGCTACGGTGAGGCGCTCTACAAGGATGGACAGAAAGGTAACCGTAACGAGATAGAAGGGCGCGAAATAGGAGGCTTCACGGATAAGTTTTATCCGGACGGCGGAAGCAACCGGCTGTTCCGCCCGCTATGGTTCCGGACGTACCGGTATCTGCAAATGGAGATCGAGACGAAGGAGGATCCGCTAACTTTGTCGGACCTCTATGGCATGTACACCGCCTATCCGTTTAAAGAGAACGGCAGTTTCAGCAGCAATCTCCCGGAACTGCAAAAGATATGGGAAGCCGGTTGGCGTACAGCCCGGCTGTGTGCCAATGAAACCTATTACGATTGTCCCTATTACGAACAGCTCCAATATGTGGGAGATACGCGTATCCAGGCATTGATTTCCCTGTATGTGGACGGTGACGACCGGTTGATGCGCAAGGCGATCAGGATGTTCGACTATTCCCGTTCGTATGAAGGAATTACGACCAGCCGTTATCCGAGCCGGGTTCCGCAATACATCCCGCCTTTCTCCTTATATTGGATCAATATGGTGCACGATTACTGGATGTACAGGGATGATCCTGCATTTGTAAAGGCATGTATGCCGGGCGTAAAGAGTGTCTTGGAGTGGTTTGCAGGCAAGATCGATCCGAAAACCGGCCTGCTGGGACCGGTCCCTCACTGGAACTTTATCGACTGGCCGAAACAGTGGCCCTGGAACAATAACCAGCCTTTGGGCGGAACACATAAGGCGGCTATCAGCGGAGGTTCTTCGATCCTCTCCCTTCAATTGGCCTATACACTGAAAGATGCCGTCGAGTTGTTGAAAACGTTTGGAGAAGCGGATCTGGCCGCCCGTTATGAAGCAGTCTATCGCTCGTTGTGCCGCAATACCTGGGATAAATGCTGGGACGAAGGAAAACAGTTGCTTGCGGATGATTTGGAAGGTACGAGCTACAGCCAACATGCCAATATCATGGGAATCCTTTCGGATGCCGTCCCGCATGAGAAGCAGCAGGCGTTGTTCGATAAACTGAATACGGATCCTTCTCTGATCCAGGCTACCTTCTACTATCGCTTTTACCTGTTCCGTGCCTTGAAAAAGGTCGGTTTGGCCGATCGATACACGGATATGCTCAAACCCTGGCAGGATATGCTGGCAATGGGCTTGACCACCTTTGCCGAGAATCCCGAACCGACCCGTTCGGACTGCCATGCCTGGAGTGCAAGCCCTGTCTATGACTTCCTGGCAACGGTCTGTGGCGTGGAGCCGGCAGAACCGGGATTCCGTTCGGTCCGCATCGCCCCTCATTTAGGATCGTTGAACCAGATAGAAGGAAAGATCCCTCACCCGGCAGGGCTTATCGAGGTCAGTTTGAAGAAAAACGGCAAAGGACTTTCCGGCCATATCGTTTTACCGGCTTCGCTGAGCGGAACGTTTGTCTGGGGCGGGCAGCAGTTGAATCTTGTTGGTGGCAGGAACACGATCGCTCGTCTTTTTCCGTCGGCAAATTAGCATATCTGTAAATAGCGGACCTACGATTGACAATTTGTTAGAGTTGCCACTCGTAGGTCCGCTTATATCCGTACGTTTATCCTGATGATTACAAATAGGGGAAGGAAGAGCAGTTTGGAATTGACATTTTGCTCTTCTTTTCTCCGGAAATCTCTTTTTTTGTTCCCGAAAGGGTGAAGTTGTGCGGTGCGATTGGTGGAAGGTGTCGGGTGGAAGGATGAAAATACGGTCAAACCGTCAACCGTCAACCGATCTTTCCAACAGGGCTTTTAGCTGTTAAAATTGCTTTTTGGAGGCTTTTTGCAGTCTCTTGACGACCGTTTTATGCCTTGTCCCGCACCCTTCCCTAAAATCATCTAAATGATTTTCTATTTTTATCCTGATCGTTTATCCCGATTGTCTGAATAGTTTTCCAAAACCATTCAGATCATTTGAAAAATCATTTAGATGATTTCGGGAAGGCCCTGCGGAATCGTGTCGTTTTAAGGCTGAAAGGAGGAAAGCAAGCAAAGCGTGTGTTAGGAAAATAGATTGAAATGAATTAAAATGACAGGAAATATGTTTTTTTCATGACAAATGATATCGTTTATGGTTTACAGGAGATGGCTCTAAGGTTGTACTAAAAATTGACAATATCCCCTCCTGAAATAGAGTCATTTCGTAAATCTGTGATTATTATGTATATATGGAATATGTTGTTTGTTAAAAAATATTATCCTTGCGTGTAATTTGGATTATATGGGGTATAAAATCAAATTGGATGCGGTAGTAGTTTCGATTTGAACCAATGGCTTTTTCGGAGATTTTGACAATAAGGAGGCATGAAAGTTGCCATTACGATTTGAACCGTTTGGAGCAGGAAGAGATCCGTAATATCGAGAGGTGTGTAGTTGCGGGTTGATATTGTCGGCAAAATAAGAAGGGAATACGGGCAAATATTAGTAATATTGCAATATGTAAAACAAACTCAGTCTGATGAAAAAACTTATATCGCCTATATTCCTATTGTTGATCTTAGTTCAGGGCGCGTGCCGGCAGCCTCACTATGTCGACTCTCTTTTGCAGAAGGCGGAAACGCTCATGCCGAATCGTCCGGACAGTTCGTTGATCTTGTTGGAATCCGTCCGCTCTCTGGAAAAGCTTTCCGCGGAAGACTATGCCACCTGGTGTTTGCTGGTCACGCAAGCGCGGGATAAGAATTATGTGGAACATACGTCGGATTCGGTGATCAATGTGGCGGTGCGGTATTTTGAGAAACGGAAAGACCCGCATCGGAAGGCGCAGGCTTATTATTGCCAGGGGCGGGTGTTGTCGGATCTTGATTTGGAAGGAGAGGCCTTGGAAGCCTATCTGAGGGCGAAGGAACAAGTGACTCAAACGATTGATTATGATTTACGTGCCCGTATAAATAACCATTTGGGCGGTTTATATTGGAGAAATATGAATCATCGGGAAAGTCTTGTTTATTATAAAGAAGCCCATCAGGCATATGTATATAGTTCTGATACGGCAGGTATGGTCAATACATTATGTAATGTCGGAAAATGTTTGCAGGGGATGAATTTGCTTGACAGTGCGTCAATCTATTATGAGAAAGCATTGAAATTGGCTGACGAGGGGCATGTCCAAACGCAAAAAGGAATGATTCTTACTTCTCTTGGTAATATTAGTGAAGTTCGGGGAGAATATGTCACGGCATTGGAATATTATCGAGATGCATTACAAAGTACCGATAATCCGAAATTTTTGGATACAGAGTATTATAATCTGGGGGATATCTATCATGCGTTGGGACAGACCGATTCCGCTCTGTTTTATGTTGGAAAGATATTGGAGAGTGGAAATTTATTTACTCAATGCAATGCCAACCGTTTGTTATATCAATTGGCAAAAGAAAATCGGGAGTATGCTTCCGCCTTTGTGTATAATGAAACCTATTTGCAGTTAAGGGATTCCATTGAGCATCTTTATCGTCCTCACGAATTGGAACGGGTGAAAGCACTCTACAACAAAGAGCGGATGCAGAACCGGCATGACAGGCAAATGCAGGAGGCTGAGATCCGGCAGTTGATGTGGGTGGTCCTGTTTTTGGCGAGTCTGGTTGTCGGAATATTTATCTATTTCTATTTTAACAAGAAGTTGTCTTTGCAGAAACTGCGTAATCAGGAGACAATGAAAATGTTAAATGAAAACAAGAGGCAACTATCGATTAAAAACAAAGAACTGAGCGAGAATAATGTGAGATTGGAAACAGCTCAGCAAGCGCTTACTCAAATCAAGAAGGAAAAAGACCGTTTAGTACAGGAGAGAAATGAACAAGTCCGTGTACTGGAGGAAGACAACCGGAAACAACAAGCTGAATATGAACAGCAGTTGGAAGAGATCGAAACCCGAAGCAAGAGAACCGTTGAAGAAAAAGAAAAAATATTGCGTGAAAAAGACCATTTGGCGCGAGAAAGAAATGAACGAGTCCGTATGCTGGAAGAAGATAATCGCAAAAGACAAGCTGAATATGAACAGCAATTGGAAGAGATCGAAACCCGAAGCAAGAGAATCGCTGAAGAAAAAGAACAAATACTGCGTGAAAAAGACATTTTAATCAATCAAAAGAATTTATTGCTTAGTCAGTTAAGTTCGATGTCGAAAGATGAAAAGCTATATAAAGAGCAGATAGGCATCCTAACGAGCGAGCAACAGAAAACTACACAGGAAATAATAATATTGCGTTCGGAAATAGATACATTACGTTCGGAAAGTGAAGCAAAATTGCAGCAGGAATTGGAAAACCAGAAAGACTATAGCTCTCTGTGTAAAATGTATGAAGCTTGGCAGAAGGAGTTGATCAGTCAAAATAGTTGTTTATCCCGTATTCAAAACCGGTTAGTATTGGACATTTGGAAAGAGCGGGATTGGAAAGTCTTTATGGAAAATTTCAACCAGGTATATCCAGGTTTTCTCACACATCTGACCGGCAGTTTTGATTTGGGCGAACGTGAAATCCGGATTGTCTGCCTGACCAAATTGGGATTGAAGACCGCAAAAGTTTCTACTGTTTTCAATTTGGGAGAAGATATGATCCGGCGGATAAAGTCGGATATCCGGAAACGGTGTTTTCCGACATCTACTGCTTACTCTTTGGACGAAATCCTGAAAAAATGGTATTAGCGATTCCTGCTTTTATCTCTGAAAGCAGGAATCAGGACCTTTTGAATGAGTAAAAATGATGTTTAATATATTGATTATAATGCTATTAATAAAAAATAGAAAAACATATTTATTCCTGTTATCTAATAGGAGGAGGGCTTTAAATTTGTAGTAGAAATTCTAAAAACAGACTGTTTTATTGTTGTTGATTTTAGTTGTAAGGTATGAAAATATTTTTTTGTTTGTGTAGTTTATTATATTCACTTTTGGGTTTAGCACAAAATAAACCTTTTATTGTTGATCTTGAAAATAGTAATGAAGATGTATCTTTAACTATTTTATTTGATAAAATAGAGTATGTCCCATTGGAGACAACACCAGAATGTTTCTTGAAGCCCGGAGCTTATTATTATGTGACAGATAAGTATATTGTCGCGATGAATGCTTTTTGGCACACTTATTTATTTGATAGAAAAACAGGAAAGTTTATTCGAAGATTGGATCGTGAAGGTGGTGGTCCGGATGAATATCGTCGTTGGATTGTTTATTTAAATGGGTTGAATGAAAAACGTAATATTCTTTATGCTAATGATATTGATAAATGGAAAGGCTATGATATAGAGACTGGTGAGATGGTAGATATTATAAAGAAGCCAAGTATAAACAATGAGATTATTACAGTATTTAGTCCGTGGGCAATAAATTCAAGTCAATATATTGGAAATGTTTCAGCTGAGTTTTGTAAAAAAGGATATAGGCTTATTGTCTTTAATAAACAGGGATTTATCTCTAAAGTGTATAAAAATGAAAACATTCTTGGAGCGGATGTTTTGTCAGGTGATGGACTTTTGATCTTTTATAATTATAAAGGGAAGCTTTATTTTTCACGAATAGGTTTTAATGCTATGACTTACGAGGTTGGGGATAAACAGATATTACCTCATATTATTTTTCGGACTGGAAATAAAGAAATTCCAGACCTACAACTTGATGGCATTCCTTCATCTGCTGTCAGTGACCAAATTAATATATTGTGGGTTGGTGAAAGTGATCGTTTTATCTTCTTTAAATATGCTAAAGGATATTCGGCAATGACAACTTATAATTGTGCTTTTGATAAAAAAAATAAAAAACTATATATCCCTCATAGCAAAAAAGCTTATGAGTCTCATTATGGATATACAAATGACACAGATGGATTAACTTCTGTTATTTTACGTGGTATGAATAAAAATGGAGAAGTTTATGGTGTTTTGGATGTACAAGCATTAAGTGAGTATGTTAAACTAAATGGAGAGAGAGGAATGAGTGAGAGAGGTAAACGTCTTGTTTCAAATCTTATGGAAGATGATAATCCTATAGTCGTAATAGCTACCCCTAAAAAGTGATATATATAAAGATGATTAGTCAAGAAAAATATTTATATAGAACCATTGATCTCTTTCTAAAAGAGGCAACTATCGATTAAAGACAAAGAACTGAGCGAGAATAATGTGAGATTGGAAGCAGCTCAGCAATCGCTTAGTCAAATCCAGGAGGAAAAAGACCGTTTGGCGCGAGAAAGAAATGAACGAGTCCGTATGCTGGAAGAAGATAATCGCAAAAGACAAGCTGAATATGAACAGCAGTTGGAAGAGATCGAAACCCGAAGTAAGAGAACCGTTGAAGAAAAAGAACAAATACTGCGTGAAAAAGACATTTTAATCAATCAAAAGGATTTATTGCTTAGTCAGCAAAATTTGAAGTTAAGTTCGATGTCGAAAGATGAAAAGCAAGGAAGACTATAGCTCTCTGTGTAAAATGTATGAAGCTTGGCAGAAGGAGTTGATTAGTCAAAATAGTTATTTATCCCGTATTCAAAACCGGTTAGTATTGGGCATTTCTCACACATCTGACCGGCAGTTTTGATTTGGGCGAACGTGAAATCCGGATTGTCTGCCTGACCAAATTGGGATTGAAGACCGCAAAAGTTTCTACTGTTTTCAATTTGGGAGAAGATATGATCCGGCGGATAAAGTCGGATATCCGGAAACGGTGTTTTCCGACATCTACTGCTTACTCTTTGGACGAAATCCTGAAAAAATGGTATTAGCGATTCCTGCTTTTATCTCTGAAAGCAGGAATTAGGACCTTTTGAATGAGTAAAAATGATGTTTAATGTATTGATTATAATGCTATTAATGAAAAGAATAGAAAAACATATTTATTCCTGTTATCCAATGGGAGGAGGGCTTTAAGTTTGTAGTAGAAATTCTAAGAACAGACTGCTTTATGAAAAAGAACTATTTCCTTTTTTTGATTATTGTATGGGGATTGACATTTGTCTCTCCTGTTATATTGTCTGCTAAAGTGACGGATACACGTGATATAGAATTGCGGAGTTTGTTACCTGTCCGTGCCTGGTTGGATAATCGTGTAGTCTATGTGTCTTTTTTTGAATTGCCGGCAGAAGCAACTGTATCCATATTGGATGCGGAAGGGAACCTTGTTAACGTATGCCAGTATCAATCGCCTGAAGTGATTTCATTTCCTATAGTGGAAGGAGAAGGTACATTCAGGATAGAGATTAAATATGATTCGAATATTTTTATAGGAGAATTTGAGTTGAAGTAATATGGTTTGTTAGTCGTTGATAATTATAATATGAAAAACAGTATTTTAGGAATATGTGTAGTGATTTTATTAATGATGAGTGGTTGTCAATTTATCATGGATAAACGAACTATATTACCAGTCCTTGATTTAGGTGCAACCATTGGATATTTTGTACCTGACACTTTTGTTTGGAATAATGTCGCAAAGCGAGTGAGTTATCTTCCTGTTTCAACAACAGATAATGTTTTGTTGGCATTGGCCAGACCAGTGTATATAGGTAAAGATTTCCATTACATGGTAGATCATAAGACGAGTACTGTTTTTCGGGTGGATAAGAAAGGAAAGATTATATCTTCTTTTTCCAAGAAAGGGCAAGGTCCTGGGGAATATGTTGATTTAACATATGTACACGTTGAACCGGAAAACCGTATGGTGTGTGTGTATGACCAAAAACGTAATAAATATATCATGTATGATTTGGATGGAAATTTCATCCAGGAGATTTCATTTGCGGAAAAGAAAATTAATACACCGCTTTTGATCACTTCGGATTATGCTTTAGTCAAAGGGGTTGATGGTGGATCTGAATGTAAATTATATCTGACAGACAAAACATTCAATATCGAGAAAGGGATATTTCCACTTGATATGTCTTTGACGGATATGGAACGGCTATGTTTGATTTGGCGAATTAATTATTGCCGGAATCGTGATCAGGCCATTGTTCATTATGCAGATGAAGATACAGTATTTACTGTGACAAAAGGAGGGATATCCCCCATTTGCATATTGGAAAAAGGGGCATATAAACTTCCACCGGAAAAAGCAAAAGAGTTGCTCGCCGGAGATTCTCCTTATCTCCAGGCAATGGGTTTGTCTTTGATTTCGAACTATTATGTAGTCTCTTATCTGTTTAAAAATAAATCATATGATGAAATATGGGACAAAGCCAACAATCGGATTCTATCGCGTTTTTCAAATGAAGGAGGAAAATTCGGGATCCCATTCCGTTTGCCTAATGGTAAAAAAACATGGATAAATACGAGATCCTTATACATTGACAGCAATGCGGTCGCTTTTTCAATAGGTGCAGATGTTGCATCGGAAGGTGGCGTTCCCGGAGTCGATGAGGACGGTAATCCAGTTTTGGTGATTATGGAATTATGATAAGGCCCTGAAAGATACTAATATTTTAATAGAGCTGTTAAGAAGTTTGAAAGTGAAGTACACTTCATCTAATGCTATGAATTTGTACATGGGACATCCACATCGAAACAATTTATATGGTTTGTCTGAGATGTTAACGTTGTATGGGGTTGAGAATATTGCCATCCGGCTTGAAGACAAAAACAAATTTGTGATATAGAAACGCCATTTATAGCACATGCAGGTAATGATTTTGTGTTGGTAAAAAAGATTTCTATTGGTTGGCATATGTGTTTGCTTTTTATTGTTGCAAAAGCAAATGAAGATACAAAGTAATTATGCTGATAAATTGTGCTCATTGTTTAAAAAAGTGATTGTAATAATGTTTTGGAATCAGAGGTTGTAAAATTTTTAGGAGTTTTTAGTTGGAGTGAAATAGGTTTTGGATATTTTGTATCAACATTGTTAATATATTTGTTTTTTCCTCAATGGATACACGTTTTTACACAGCCTTATACATTATGAAGTGTCTGGTTTCAAAAAAACTTGTATGTTTGTAGGGACAAAAACAGAAACGAGAAATGAAGACATTAGTACATACCAATAAAGAACTGATTGAAGCGACCATTAAGAAGTGTGATATTTGCTATGTGGGACTGGCTGATACGGATGGGACTCCCTATGTATTGCCGATGAACTTTGGCTACCGCGATGGTGTTATATACCTGCATTCGGCACAGGAGGGACGGAGCATCTCCATTTTAGAACGGAATCCGCGCGTCTGCATTACGTTCAGTACGGATCATGATCTCGTTTTCCAGCACCCGGAGGTCGCTTGCAGTTACCGGATGCGCTCCAAGAGCGTGATATGCTGGGGGAAAGTCCGCTTTGAAGAAGATTTCGACAAGAAGACGGAAGCCCTGGATATCATTATGAAACAGTATTCGGATAAGGAATTCCGCTATTCCGATCCGGCTGTGAAGAATGTCAAAATATGGATTGTGGAAATGGACGAAGTGACCTGCAAGGAATTCGGGGCACCGCATAATAAGTTGAAAATTGGAAGTTAAGAATTGAAAGTTGACGTTGCCGGACGATTTGTCTTTTTGGATAAAGCGTTGTATGATGGGCAAATAATTGCCTGTTGTCAATTGTTCATTTTCAATTTATTCTTACTTTTGTTGCCAAATACGATATTGCTGAATAATGGGATTGCAAAAGCATAGCAAGGTCTTGAATGATACAGTTGAGATGCTCTCGGACGAGGGGTCTTACCAGCAATTGTTTCATGCTTACCGGGATGAAGAGGCGCTACCCTCGGGTGAAGTGCTGAAAGAGATCATAGATTTGTGCCGGGCAATCCTTTTCCCCGGTTATTACGGGAATGCACGGATCAGCAAGCAGACAATCCGTTTCCATACCGGCGTAAATGTCGGAACGTTGCATACGCTGCTTTCCAAGCAGATTTATGCAGGGCTTTGTTTTGCTGATACTACCTGCGTCTCTTGTCCCGAAGAAAAGATCCTTACCGAGGCGGAGAAACTGTCGGAAGCCTTTATCCGGACGCTTCCCGAAATGCGCAGCCTGTTGGCGACGGATGCCGAAGCTGCTTTCAACGGCGATCCCGCTGCGCAGAACATCAACGAAGTTATTTTTTGCTATCCCGGTTTCCGGGCTGTCTGCAACTATCGCATTGCGCACCAGCTATACCGATTGGGCGTCCCCTTTATTCCCCGCATGATTACTGAAATGGCCCATTCGGAGACAGGTATCGATATCCATCCGGGGGCAGAGATCGGGCACTATTTCTCGATCGACCACGGGACGGGAACCGTTATCGGTGAGACAAGCGTGATCGGGAACCACGTCCGCATCTTCCAGGGAGTCAGTCTGGCAGGAGAGAAACTGCCGCCCGATGAGAACGGGAATGCGATACGCGGTGTGCCGCGCCATCCGGTGCTGGGCGATCATGTGACGGTTTATTCCAATGCTACATTGTTAGGACGCATTCGTATTGGCGAAGGAGCTACGATCTGTGGCAATGTCTGGATTACGGAAGATGTTCCGGCGGGAGCAACCGTGAGTCAGCAGACAATTGATAAATGCCAGTTGACAGTCAGCGAAGTCATGGAACAAAGGACGATTAATAATTAAACAATTAATAATTAAAATAGAATTACTAATAAACGATGAGGAATCATTGTTAACTTTCAACTTAAAATGAGCGAAACATTTGAAATGGTGGCCAAGACCCTTTACGGGTTGGAAGAAATACTGGCCGGCGAGTTATTATCTTTAGGTGCTAACGACATACAGATTGGCCGCCGGATGGTTTCCTTTACCGGAGATAAGGAAGTGCTTTACAAAGCCAACTTCTGTTGCCGTACGGCATTGCGTATCCTGAAACCTATCTATCACTTTAAAGCTAAAGACGCTGATGCTGTCTACAAAGAGGTTAAGAAGGTGAAATGGGAAAATTACATGTCCTTGGACAAGACGTTTGCCATCGACTCTGTAATCTACTCTGAAGATTTCAATCACTCCAAGTTTGTTGCTTATCGTACGAAGGATGCGATCGTGGATTATTTCATGGAGAAGGAGCAGAAACGCCCCTCTGTCCGTGTAAACAATCCGGATCTGTATATCAATATTCATATCTCACATAACGACTGTACGCTCTCTATCGACAGTTCGGGCGAGAGCCTGCATAAACGCGGTTACCGGGTGGACCAGACGGAAGCGCCGTTGAATGAGGTGCTGGCTGCCGGTATGATCTTGAAAACGGGATGGAAAGGCGAATCGAATTTCGTCGATCCGATGTGCGGCTCCGGTACGTTGCTGATCGAGGCGGCGATGATCGCCTTGAATATTGCGCCGGGTGTGCACCGTAAGGAGTTTGCTTTCGAGAAATGGATCGACTTCGACCAGGAACTGTTCGACCGTATCTATAACGACGAGAGCCAGGAACGTGAGTTTGATTTTAAATGTTATGGCGCCGATATCAATCCGGCGGCGATCGAGATTGCCGAAAAGAATATCCGTAGCGCCGGTCTGATGAAATATATCGAGCTGAAGACCCAGCCGTTCCAGCAGTGCACGGAGGCTCCGCAGCCGGGCATCATGGTGACCAATCCTCCTTATGGCGAACGTATTTCCAGCCGTGACCTGTTAGGGTTGTACAATATGATCGGCGAACGCATCAAGCATGTGTTTACCGGCTATAAGGTTTGGATTCTGAGTTATAAAGATGAATGTTTCGACAAGATCGGCCTCAAACCGAGTGAAAAGATGAAGCTTATGAACGGTTCGCTGGAATGCGAATATCGTTGCTATGACATATTCGAAGGGAAGAACAAAGATTATAAAAAAGCACTGAACGAAGAGGGCGAAGCACGTCCTTCCCATCCGGAAAGACCTTCTTTCGAACGCAGGCCGGACCGTCCGTCACGTCCGAACTTCCGTTCCGACCGCTTGGATCGTCCCGACCGCTTGGATCGTCCCGACCGTCGTTTTGCCGCCGCACATGCTGAAGACGACAGCGAGCGGGCTCCCTTTATTCCCGGTAAACGTTATTTTGGCGATGATCGTGCAGACGGCCGTCCGGCACGTAAGGATTTTGTCGGCAAACGTCCGATCAAGAAACACTTCAAGGATGATGAGGATTTTGGCGGTAAGAAAAAGTTCGGAGATAAGAAGTTTGGTGACCGTCCGTTTAAGAAACCATTTAAAAGAAGGGGCAAGGATGACTTTGAGGCTTAATCTTTTAGGTATATTCTGTGCTTTGGCACTTCTAAATCCGTTGTCGATGATGGGACAAGACAAACAGTTCACTTTGCATGACCTGATTCCCGGTGGAAAGACGCAAAGCCACTTTGTGCCCCGTAACTTGAAACAGTTGCAGTGGTGCGGAGATACGTATCTGTATGTCAAGGGTGACAGCATGATGAGTGGAGAATCGACAAAGCCGGTGAAAGTCGCCTTTACCCGCCGGCAGTTGAACGAAGCGCTTACGGCGGCCGGCGCACAGACGGTTGGCAGCATGCCTTTCTTCTCGGTCCCTTATAAAGATCAGCCGGTGCTTGCTTTTAATGCCAAGCGCCATCGTTTCCATTATAACTTTGCGGAAAACAGGATTGTAAATACGTATGACCTGAACGGCTCCTGGGAGAACTTCGACTTCTGTCCGGCCAACGGTTATTTGGCTTTTACGGAGGGCGACAATCTGAAAATCCTTTCACCGGATAACGCTGTCGGTATCGTGACGGACGAAACGGCCGAAGGTGTTGTCTGCGGGAAGTCCGTTCATCAGAACGAGTTCGGTATCCATAAAGGGACTTTCTGGTCCCCGAACGGTTCGGCGCTGGCTTTCTACCGGATGGATGAAAGCATGGTGACGGATTATCCGTTTGTCGATATTACCGCCCGTTGTGCGAAAGCCGAACCGCACAAATACCCGATGGCTGGGATGAAAAGCCACGAGGTGACGGTCGGTGTCTACAACTTGGCGACCGGGAAAACCGTCTGGTTGAAGACCGGTTTGCCGAAAGAAAAGTATCTGACGAATATTGCCTGGAGCCCGGATGAGAAGAGCATTTATATTGCCGAACTGAACCGGGATCAGAACGAGATGCACCTGGTACGCTATTCTGCCTTGACGGGTGAGAAAGAGGCGGATCTGTTTACCGAAAAGAACGAACATTATGTGGAGCCGCAACATCCGGTGCTTTTCCTGCCGAACAATCCGGAACAGTTTATCTGGCAGAGCCGGCGCGATGGTTATAATCATTTGTATCTGTATAATACGAAGGGAGAACTGTTGAAGCAGTTGACGGAAGGCGAGTGGGAAGTGCTGAATGTCCTCGGCTTCGATGCCAAGGGAAAGGCGTTGTTCTTCTCTTCCACAAGGCCGTCGATGCTGAGTTCGTTCAGCTATGGCGATGCACTGTATGTCGGGACGTCACGTCTGGATCTGAAAAAGGGAACCTCTTACGAATTGACTTCGGGCGGTTTGCAGGGTGTACATGCCACGCAACTGAGCGCGTCCGGCAAATATCTGATCGACAGCTATTCCGCTCCCGACGTACCACGTGAGATTTCGATCATTGACGGACAGAAGCGGGAAACCTTACGGACGTTGTTGACGGCGAAAGATCCGTACGAAGGATATGCGATGCCGGAAATCGTTACCGGAAAGATCAAGGCGGCGGATGGCGTCACTTCTTTGAATTACCGCTTGGTAAAACCTGTCGGTCTGGATGAGGCGAAGAAATATCCGACGATCGTCTATGTGTACGGCGGGCCGCATGCCCAGCTGGTTACAGGCGGATGGAAAAACGGCGTAGGCGGTTGGGATATCTATATGGCTCAACGCGGCTATGTGGTCTTCACGCTCGACAGCCGGGGATCGGCGAACCGGGGACAGGCGTTCGAAAATGTCATACATCGTAATTTAGGTGTGAACGAGATGGCGGACCAGGTAAAAGGTGTCGAGTATCTGAAATCACTCCCGTATGTCGATGCCGGCCGTATCGGCGTGCACGGATGGAGCTATGGCGGTTTTATGACGACGAACCTGATGTGTTCGTATCCGGAACTGTTCAAGGTGGGGGTTGCCGGTGGCCCGGTGATCGATTGGAGCAACTACGAGATTATGTATGGCGAGCGCTATATGGACCGGCCGCAGGATAATCCGGAAGGCTATAAGAATGCCAACCTGAAGTTGAAAGCGGGTAACCTGAAGGGACATCTGCTGTTGATCCACGGAGATATCGATCCGGTTGTTGTCTGGCAGCATAGCCTCGGGTTCCTGAAAGCTTGTGTGGATGCGGATACGTATCCTGATTATTTCGTTTATCCCCGCCATCTGCATAATGTGATCGGCAAAGACCGTCCGCATCTGTATGAGAAGATAACGCGCTACTTCGACGATTACTTGAAGTAAGGAGGCGTATCAGAATTGATAAAATATAAAAAGAACTACATATGAACATATTATTACTTGGCTCAGGCGGCCGTGAACATGCAATAGCCTGGAAGATGGCTCAAAGCCCGAAAGTGGATCAGTTATTCATTGCCCCCGGCAATGCAGGTACCGCATTGGTGGGTACGAACGTAAATATCAAGGCGGACGATTTCCCTGCTATCAAGGAATTTGCGTTGGCAAACCGGATCGGTATGGTGGTGGTGGGCCCGGAAGATCCGCTGGTGAAAGGAGTGTATGACTATTTCAAGAACGATGCGGCCCTGGCAGGTATTCCGGTGATCGGCCCTTCGAAAGAAGGAGCGCAGTTGGAAGGCAGCAAGGATTTTGCGAAGGCGTTCATGATGCGGCACGATATCCCGACTGCCCGTTATAAGAGTATCTCAGCCGGAAATTTGGAAGAAGGATACGCTTTCCTGGAAGAATTGCAGGCTCCTTATGTGTTGAAGGCCGATGGTCTGGCTGCCGGTAAAGGGGTGTTGATCCTCGACACGCTCGAAGAAGCGAAGAAGGAACTGGGCGATATGTTAGGCGGTATGTTCGGCGATGCCAGCAAGACGGTCGTGATCGAAGAGTTCCTGGACGGTATCGAATGTTCCGTATTCGTGATGACGGATGGCGAAAGCTACAAAGTGCTTCCGGTGGCAAAAGACTACAAGCGTATCGGCGAAGGCAATACAGGTTTGAATACAGGCGGCATGGGAGCCGTGTCTCCGGTTCCTTTTGCCGACGAGGTGTTTATGCAGAAAGTGGACGAGCGCATTATCCGCCCGACGATAGAAGGGCTGAAAGCGGAAAATATCGACTATAAGGGTTTCGTTTTCCTCGGCCTGATCAATGTGAAGGGCGAACCGATGGTGATCGAATATAATTGCCGCATGGGTGACCCGGAAACGGAAGTTGTCATGTTGCGTATCCAGAGCGATTTGGTTGAACTGTTGGAAGGGGTGGCCGAAGGTAATTTGGGTAGCCGCACACTGGTGCACGATCCGCGTGCGGCCGTAACGGTTATGCTGGTAAGCGGCGGTTATCCCGAAGCGTATGAAAAAGGCAAGGTTATCAGTGGTCTGGATAAGGTTTCTGCCGAAAATATCGTTTTCCATGCCGGTACAAAAGCTGATAACGGGCAGATCCTGACCAGTGGCGGCCGTGTCATTGCTGTCAGCTCTTACGGGGCCGACAAGGAGGAAGCCCTTGCCCGATCTTTCGCCGGTGCCAAGGTCATCGACTTCGAAAAGAAATATTTCCGTAGCGATATCGGATTTGATTTATAAATTGTTGTTATAAATGCTGATTTATCTGTTACTTTTGGATCAAGCCAAAAGTAACAGGTAAATGATGATTAAGAATGAGAGTAGCTTATAATAAATACAGCCGTCGATTCGACTTTTCTGCGCCGCCGACATTCATACCGGTCTTATTGGCGTGCATCGTCTGTTGGGTGGTCAGTTATTTGTACTCCGTGGGCTATCCTGTCTATGGCGAGGTCTCGGCTACTCCTCTCTGGAATACGATTTGCCAGGCATTGCCAGGCAAAGAATTTACCTATATCATCGGGATGGCGTTGATGTTCGGAGGGGCTTTCCTGTTGCACCGTGCGAACTATGTGCTGGTGCTGATACGGGAGAAGACGATGTTGCCCTTTCTCTTCTATGTCCTGTTCATCAGTACGAATCCCGATTTCTTTCCCCTGAAATCGACTTCGGTCGGTGTTTTCTGCCTGATCCTGGCGATCTACCAGCTGTTCACGACCTATCATGATCCCGAAGCGAGGGAGAAAGCCTATAGTGCCGCCTTGCTGATCGGCATCGGCAGCCTGCTCTGGGTTCATTTGCTTTGGTTTCTGCCGTTGTTCTGGCTGGGGATGTATAATTTCCGTTCGCTGGCGCCCCGTACCTTTATCGCTTCTTTGTTAGGGGTGGCGACGGTCTATTGGTTCCTGCTGGGCTGGTGTGTGTGGCAACGGGATTTCACGCTGTTCAGCGTTCCTTTCTCGACACTTTTCAAGGTGCGCTTCCTGGCGACGGACGGAATTGTGTTGCTGGATTGGATCAGTATCATGGCGATTGCCTTGTTGACGGTGGTCGCTTCCTTGAATATCGTCATGCACGATACGGAGGATTCGCTTCGTTCCCGCCAGTTCCTTTCGTTCCTGATTGCGATGTCCGTATGGGCATTCGGTCTTTATTTCCTCTATGAACAGGTTTCGGAAGAGTTTCTGGAAACAGCTTGCGTGCCAGCCTCTATCCTGATCGCCCACTTTTTTACGGTGACACGTGGCAGGATCGTGTTTTGGTCGTTTTTTGCAACTGTGGCAATCCTGATTGCCACTCTATTCATTCGGATATGGAATTTCTTATAGAGTACGGATATATCGGCGTGTTTATCGCCTCTTTCTTAGCTGCTACCGTTTTGCCGTTCAGCAGCGAGGTCGTTCTGACCGGCGTGTTGTTGGCGGGAGCGGCCTACTGGCCTTGTATGATTGCGGCTACGCTGGGTAATTTCCTGGGCGGTATGAGTTGTTACTGGCTCGGTATGCTGGGCAAGGTCGAATGGATAGAGAAATATCTGAAACTGGATGCCGCCAAATTGCAGAAAGTACAGGATTGGATAAAGGGGAAAGGTTCCTGGATGGGCTTTTTCGTTTTCCTTCCCGGCATAGGTGATTTTATCGCCGTGGCGCTCGGTTTCCTCCGCGCCAATATCTGGATCGTGGCTATCTCGATGTTTCTCGGAAAGGCGATCCGATATTGGGTTTGGATGGAATTTGTCTATAAGGTGCAGGGAATGTTCTGATTATTCCACTCTGACATATACTTTCGTGTACATCTCATTATGCCGGGCATAGATGGCGTAGTTGCCCCGGATATCGCGCCACGTGAGTAGAAGCCTCATTTTTAGGGCTCCGCCTTCAGACGAAATCTGGAAAATATCTTCCAGATCGCTATCGTAGCTAAACTCTGTACCTTTCGGGAATTCATAGGCCACTTCGTCTTCAGTGCCGCTGACCACAGTCCCGATCGTACTGTCGTAGGCAGGCATCCCGTCGGCCTCTGGATTGATCAGAGCAAACAGGACAACGGCCCCTATCCTTCTTTCCTCTTTCTTGATCTCGGAGTCGACATAGAACTGATAGTAGTCGCCGGCCAGCGCCAGTGCCAACTTCCCCGAAGGAAACCGCATCACGGCATCTTCCTTGAAAGCCTGGTAGAGATGTCCCGGCGTCACGGCTACCTGATTGACCAATCCCTCGCCGATTTGGGGCGGGACAACCTTTCCGAGTCCTTTCGACGAACCGAGTTCGACGATCAGGCATCTGTTTGTCTCGAAATTGTTTGCTGCATTGATATAGATATCGGAGTTGCCCAAGCGGGTCTTGCCGTTTTCTGCATCGAGCATGTTCAAGGTGGTTGCATTGTCGATTTCCGGAGTGGAATCGTCATCCGAACAGGAAAAAGCCGGGAGCAGAAATGCCGCCAGCAGGAGCTGAAACAAGAGATTCTTTTTCATTTGCTTCTTTATTAATAAGTTAGACAATAGGTGAAACACATATACAAAGATAATTATATTTTGTTGAAAAGCGGTCGTTATCCATTATTCTTTTGAAACTTGTCCGAATGATAACCCTATGCTTTACGATGGCTAACCCTATGCTTTAGCCATCGTAAAGCATAGGGTTATAGATGCTATTCCGCCAGCCATTTGTTGATCTGCGTCAGTATCTTCTCCTTCATGTCTTCCGGCATGTTGCTGATACGGGCGCGGTGGCTGCCTCCGGGCTGGATGTAGACTTGTTCGTTTACCTTGCCTTTGAAGGTCGGGACGCGGGTGGCGCTCCACGGATCCACTTCGCCATAGATGAAGATCATCTTCGGATCGTTGTCACGGAGGAAATCATAGACTTTATGATAGAGTTCGGGGCGGTATTCAACTTTGTCGACCAGTTCTTTCGGCAGCATGATGCGGTTCAGGTATCCCTGGCTGTTGTCGATTGTCAGGTATTTCCTGAACGGTTTCGTGTCGTAACCGTAGTAGCCCAATTCGCGGGCAGCCTGCACGAAGAAGGAGATGTTCGGCTGGTCTTCGGCAAAATAGTCGGGGCCGCTGATATCGGCCAAATGGTAAAACAATGTCTTTGTATCGGATGTGAGCGGTGGAATCACACTGGTCGGCGTACCCCATTGCCAAAGGGCGAACGGGTATTCCAAAACACAATAATCCAATACTTCGGCCATCGGAATACGGAATTCCAGCTTCTTGTCTTTGCAGAACTTTTCCAGCATCGGGACGATTTCGTCCTTGTGTTTCAGGATTTCGGTTTGGAAAGCTTCGATCTTTTGGCGGTCTTTCTTCGTGCCGACCTTGCGGAGGAAAGGTTCGTGGCGCCCGTCTTCCACACCGCGGTTCAAGGGGGCTACGTAGGGGACGGAGAAATCTACGTCGTCCGGGAACCAGGCGCGGTACAGGCAGGTGGTCTGTCCGCCTTTGCTGATGCCGGTACTGACCCATTTGCCGGCGTACAATTGCTTGAATGTACGGTTGACATTATGCAGGTCGTAGGCCGAATTCTCTGCCGTCAGGTAGTCCCAATTGCAGGGTTCCGGGGTGGATTCGAGGAAATAGCGGTATTCCACGAAGATGAGGTTGGCGTTGAGCAGTTTTGTCAACTCTTCCTGATAGCGCGGGTTGAGGGCGTATGCCGCTCCGTAGCCTTCGGTCACGAGGATGGTCGGGCGGTCGAAGCCGGCGTGCCCGATGATCACGCGCTGCGTGAATGTCCCGGCTGCCGGGTCACGATGGTCGACAGGCTGGGTGATGCGTACGAGATATTTCTCGGCATAATGATCCGATTCCAGCTTCTCGATGCCGCTGATACCTTTCAGTCCTTCTAATTTCTTTTGTAATTCCTGCGCGTTACCTGCAAATGCGACTGTCATCATCAACAGGAATGTGACGAGGCATGGGGATAAGGTTTTCAATGTCCTTCTCATGGTATTAATCTTTTAAGTTATGTATGTTTCGTATCAATCCTTCGTATTTGGCTCTTTTGACCGCCGATTTGGCAAATATACGATTATATTCTTCACGGGAAAAGACCTTTAGATCCTCTTTTCGAAGAGAAAGCAAAGCCGATGCCGGGCGGAAGGCCTCTATCCGCGTCGGGCGGGCGAAACGGTTCCAGGGGCAGACCTCTTGGCAGGTGTCGCAGCCGTAGAGGCGGTTACCGAGGCGGGCGGCCTGTTCGGCGGGGATTTCTCCGCGATTCTCGATGGTGAGATAGGAGAGGCATTTACGGGCGTTCAGATGGCGGGGACCTTCCAGCGCTTTTGTCGGGCAGGCATCCAGGCAACGGGTACAACTGCCGCAACGGTTCTTCTGCGGTGTGTCGTACTGGTCCGCTTCGAGGGTGGTGACGATTTCTCCCAAGAAGAAGAAAGAGCCTTTACCGGGAATAATCAGGTTCGTGTTCTTCCCGATCCAGCCCAGTCCGGCTTTCCAAGCCCAATAGCGTTCAAGGATGGGAGCGGAGTCGGTGAAGAAGCGGGCGTCTCCTGCATCGGCCTGTCCCGTTCCCGTGTGCGGCAGCAGTGTGGCCCATAGGCTATTCAGCATCTCTTTCAGGACGAAATGGTAATCTTTTCCGTATGCGTAATAGGCGATATGAGGCGCTTCGGGCGGAAGTTTCTGTTCCGGATAATAGTTCAACGCCACGGATATGACTGTCTTGGCTCCTTCCACCAACCCGGTGGGATCAAGCCGTATTTCGCGGTGGTTCTCCATATACGCCATCCCGGCATGGTTACCCTCCTTCAGCCACTTGTCAAAAAAAAAGGCTTCGCTGTCTGCGGTCGCCACTTGTGCGATCCCGCAGGCATCGAAGCCGATCTCTTTTGCTTTCTCTTTTATTTCGGTAGCTGGAAACATATTATATAGGGAAGAGCCAGGTACGCGGATGACGCGGATTAAGCGGATGAACGCGGATTTAAAATAAAAAATCCGTTTCTATCCGTTTAATCCGCGTCATCCGCGTACCTGGCTCTTATTCATATCTGTTTTTTTATGTAAATACTATTTAAAACACTTTGAACTCATATCCCTGCGCCTGCAACCATTCGATTGCTCGCGGCATGGCTTCGCGCATATTGCTTTCGGCTTTCAACGAGTCGTGGAAGACAATGACAGAGCCGTTTCTCGTATAGTTTTTGACGACGTTGAAGACGCCGTTCGGTGTCATGTGCGGACTGTAATCGCGTGTCACCACGTCCCACATGATGATCCGGTAATGCCTCCTGAGCCATATTACCTGCGGGAAACGCATGTGTCCGTGAGGCGGACGGAACAGGTCGCTTTTGATGTATTCGGCAGCCTTTTCCACATTCGCCAGATAGTTCTTGGTCCAGAAGCGGATGCCTTGGATGTGGTTGAAGGTATGGTTGCCCACACGATGTCCCCGCTCCAGTACCATCCGGTAGATCTCCGGATGCTTGCGGACGTTGTCCCCGACACAGAAGAAGGTCGCCTTTACGCCATATTTGTCTAATATATCCAATACCCAAGGGGTAACCTCGGGGATCGGGCCATCGTCGAAGGTGAGATATACACACTTCTTCTTTGCCGGAATCCGCCAGATTACCCCTGGAAACAGGACCCTGTAAAACCAGGGCGGTTGTTCTATAAACATATCTATTCTTTGCGTCCAACCGATTCGTAAGCCATACGGTAGTTGTCAAACTCTTCCTGGTATTTCTTATTGAATTCGGGGTTGTAATGTTTGTTGATTAACAATACTTGATTCAAAACCTGCATGTCCTGTAACAATTCTGTTTCTACGGACGCCAATTGCACTGGGTTCAAGCGGAAGTACCAGTTAATGTTACGCATCATGTTATCGGCAATGCCTGTAAATATTTCCGCCGCTTTCTCTTTCTGGCCCAGCACGTAATAGAGCTCACCGGTTGAAAGAGCCGTGTAGTCGAGCGGAACATTTTCCGGCGGCAACACCTGCATACATTTGTCCAATACTTCCAGAGCCTTGTCGTTCTTGCCTTCTTTCACCAATGCCTCTGCCAGCTTGTTGAACAGCAGCAAGCGGTAGCTCTTACACATGCGCATTACATTTTCGTCGATGTAAACGCCCGGTTTATCCACGCCACCCCATTTGAATTTGTTCATCACGTTGTCATACATCTTGTCGGTGTTGACCGACTTGTTGGCATTTTTCGGAACGACCTGGTAAGCCAGACCGGTCTGTTCGAAGTAACCGTCCAGATTGACGAACTGGTCCGGGCTGACCGTGATCGCGTAGTACATCGGACGTTCGAAGTTGTTCGTCTGCAACATGTCGAGGATCGTCAGTTCCTGTTTGCCCAGCGCATTTTTTCCGGCAAGGTTGATCATCATCTTGTCTACCATGCCGTCTGTCTTGCCGCCTAAGATCTTGGCTCCGGCGACCGAGTCGACTTTGTAGTACAGCTTGTCGGCGGGGATATAATCGAGTTCCTGGTTGATACCCGGAATCTTCTTGAACTTCGGATCGTCGCTGCGGACAAAATTCAAGGCCGTGTTCAGGTCGATCGAATCTTTTGTCAGCGGGAATACATAAGCAGCATCGCGGGTTCCTTGTATATATTGGTCGCGTGTCCAGGTGATCGGCAGCGGAGCGGACTCGTAAGCCTGTTTCTTCATCTGGTCAATGTACCAGTCTGTCTGCAGGTAGCTGGTGTTACATACGCGGACATCGGTACGGACGCCTTCTACCTCTTGAGCATACCACAAGGGGAATGTGTCGTTGTCGCCATTGGTGAAGATGATGGCATTCGGCTCGCAGGATTCCAGATAGTTGGAACCGAAATCGCGGCAGACATAGCGGCCTGAACGGTCGTGGTCGTCCCAGTTCTGTCCGGCCATCTGGATCGGTATGAACAGGCAGAGCACGGTTGCCACCGATCCGGCGATAACCGGACTCAGTTTGCCGTATCGCTCCAATCCCTTTGCCAGTGCCGCGACACCGAACCCGATCCAGATACAGAACGCATAGAACGATCCGGCATACGCATAGTCTCGTTCACGCGGCTGGTACGGCGTCTGGTTCAGGTACAGCACGATAGCCAGGCCGGTCATGAAGAACAGGAAGAAGGTCACCCAGAAACTCTGGATCCCTTTCTGTCCCGAATAAGCCTGGAACAGCAAACCTAAAATACCTAACAGCAACGGCAGCATATAATAGACATTGTGCCCTTTATTATTGATAATATCGAACGGCATATCTTCCTGCGGACCTACCAGCACTTCGTCGATAAACGGAATACCGGTAATCCAGTTGCCGTTCAGCACCTCGCCATTTCCCTGGATGTCATTCTGACGGCCGGAGAAGTTCCACATGAAGTAGCGCCAGTACATAAAATTCAGTTGGTAGGAGAAGAAGAACTTCAGGTTTTCCGCGAATGTAGGCTTCATTACGCTTTTCATTTCTCCACAATAGTTGTATTTCACCGGTTGGCCTTTTACCTGCGCCCAGTCCTTGTAGGCCTGGACATGGCGCGGATCGGAACTGTACATACGCGGGAACAACATGTTCAGTTCGTCGACGTATTTGTATTCCTGATCCGTGCGCGACACATAATAACGGTCTTTCTCGTTTTTGTCCTTCTTGATCACGCGGCTCCAGGTCGGTTCTCCTTCTGTCGTGACAGGCACGCAACTTCCTCCCTGGTTTTCGCGCTGTACTTCCGAAACGTAGGTCTGTCCGTAGAGGAGCGGGGTTTTGCCATACTGTTCGCGTGCCAGATAGGTACGCAACGTAAAGATATCGCTCGGCGCGTTCTGGTTCATCGGCGTGTCGGCCGTTGCACGGATCAGCGTCAGTGCATACGAAGAATAGCCCACAACGACTACCATCAGGCAGACCAGGATCGTATTCAGCGTCTTGATATCCACCTTCTTGCTCTTGAACAGGTACAGGCTCAATGCAGCAGTCAGGATGACCGCCAAAACGTAGCCGCTACCGATAAACGGAATACCGATCAATACGACCGACAGGATGAAAGCGATCTTCATGCGTGTCGGATGGATCTCGTCGCGCATGGTTTCCCAGATAGACCAGATCAACACGCCTGCCACAATGATCACATAAGCAAATACCCCGGAATTGTAAGGCATGCCTAAGACGTTGACAAACAACAGTTCGAAATAGCCGCAAACCTCGACCAGTCCCTGTACGACGCCGTACATCATCAGCGCCACGATGGCGAAGGAAACGAGCAGGGCAACCAACGTACCCTTCATCGTCGGGTTCGGGAATTTCTTATAGTAATATACCAGCACGATAGCCGGAATACACAACAAGTTCAGCAAGTGGACGCCGATACTCAACCCCATCAGGTAAGCGATCAGTACGATCCAACGGTCTGCATGCGGTTTGTCGGCAACGGCTTCCCACTTCAGTATCAGCCAGAAAACAACCGCTGTAAAGAGGGATGAATAGGCATAGACTTCCCCTTCCACGGCACTGAACCAGAACGTATCGCTGAATGTATAAGCCAATGCTCCGACCAGACCGCTCCCCATGATGGTAATCATCTGGCCTAAAGAGGCTTCTTCTCCGTCTTTCACCATGATCTTGCGTGCAAGATGAGTGATACTCCAGAAAAGGAACAGGATTGTCAATCCGCTAAACAGGGCGGACATCGTATTCACCATCTTTGCCACTGTGGCAGAGTCGGATGCAAGTTGTGTAAACAGGTTGGCCGTCAACATAAAGAACGGTGCTCCGGGCGGATGCCCTACTTCCAGCTTGTAAGCCGAAGAAATGAACTCACCGCAATCCCAGAAACTGGCAGTGGGTTCCATAGTCATCAAATAGACGGTCGAAGCGATCGCAAAAACGATCCAGCCCAACGCGTTGTTGATCAATTTATACTTTCCCATACTTTGTATAAAGTGTAATAATTAATTGTCTTAATTTTGTATCCTCACACGGACAGTCGGCCGCAAAGGTAAGCATTTACGTTTAATACCAACGCTCTGATACGCTATAAATTGTGTGGAAGAGATTAGAAATATATTAAAAGAATCCGTTGAATGACAGTCTGAAATCTGATAATTTGCCGACATTCGGATGACAACAAACCGACATCTGCGGACAGGATTCGTATCTTCTTGGTAGAGAGGTGTGGATTTATAGTTTTTGTTTCGAATCCACTGTCTCCTGTAATTTTTGTATAGTGGAAATTTTAGGGATATATAAAAAAGGATTAATTGAAAGTGGTATATTTGTACACGAGGTTATCAAGGTTGTTATTTCACTTTTACCGTTATAAAATGAAATAGTGATTTTCTTATTTCACTTTTTGGCTGAAAAATGAAATAAGGGAATGGTATAACTCAGTGATAAGAGTCCTAATTTTAATATTGTAATCGATATGAAAGAATTTAAATCAGGTCTGTATATAAATCAAGGGTATTATAAAAGTTTCCAGCCGAACCCGATTAACCATAGCTGGGTGATTGATAATATGGAGATAATCACTTTGTTAAGTAAGGCGGACAGGATGTTGGGGCGGTTGGATGAGCATGCATTCCAAATTTCATAGGCATACAGTGGTTTTCCCGGACGATCCGGAGGCAAACAGGCAAACGTTTCTGGTGAGTGTCGGAGAAAAAGCCTTTTCCCGTTTCAAAAAGACGAAACGGAAAGGAAGGCTTTTTTCTGCTGACGTGGGAAAAAGGGCGGATTATTGTTGTCTTTTATTTGGTAACAAACGGAATGTACACCGATAACATCAAATCGGACAAATGCCCCCGGCGCCCGAGTGCCGGACCGTCGTTGAAGTGCTTCAGCGTGTTCAGGCAACCATATTGATAGGACAGTCCTAATTCGCAATGTTTGCTCAACCGGTAGCCGACTTTAGCCATTATGGAAAGGTCGAATACGGCTTGCGGTTGTACATATAATGTCGGAGTTACGCCTAATCCGAAATGGAATTTGTCGGTGAGGCGATAGTTCCAACTGGCGGCAATGGAGATCGGCATGATGAAATCAGTAAAACTTTCTCCGGGTGGGATGACATAGTCTCCTTCCGGTATTTTATCAATATCCCCAAGAAGAAGTGCTTTGTATTTGTAAACTTGCATCCATTGAAAACCGACTGTTGCATCCAAGTCGAGAAAATACATTTGATTTGCTAAGAAACGGAATCGATAGCCAAGCATTCCATTCGCTTTCACATCATTATTATATCCATAATGAGGAGTTGTCATATACACTGCGCCATCGTGCATCGGAAACCCGGCACCAGCACCGACCAACAAACCGTGTTCGGTTTGAGCGAATGCGGTAGTTGAGATGAGTAAAAGTAAAAATAGAATCTTTTTCATGAAATAATTTATTTGTTATTATTATGACGGCAATTTCTTGAAATCCCCTACTGGCAGATGAAATTTTTGCATGATTATTACCAATAGTGTTTTACTGATAAAGTTCCTAACCCTTGGTGGGCTTGCGGAATTTCATTTGACCAAATTCCATGACAAAGGTGCAGGTTTGTTTTGGAAAAGGCAAAAAATGGTCAGAAGAGATATGGATAAGGACCGATTTATATGGACATTATTTGTAATGTATTATTTATCAATAAGATATAGAATAAGAACATGAAGGTTAAACCGCTGTATTCTCCGATATTTTTTGGATAATAAACTCACAAATACCCGTTTTTGAATTGGTCAGTTTTAATGCTTGGCGAGTTCTGAGCCTGCGCTTATTGGCTGAATCGGGATTGATTCCTAAAAGTATGGCTTCTGATTTTATACTGATATTCAGGAAGCTAAGACAGCAGGTTTCTATTTCGGCTTTTTTTAGGAGTGCACACTCTTGTACGGCAGCCTGCCAGTTCGGACATATAGAGTCAATTTGTTCTTTCAAGTTCTCCCAGTCTTGTTCGGAAAGCATTTGTCCATATTTTTCTTTGCTGTTCAAGTGCTCTTTCAGTTTCAAGAAATGGGTTGAATGTTGTAATTTCTCATATTTCAGCAAAAAAACTTCTTTTTGGGTTTGGAACAACTTTTTGCTTGATTTCATTTTCCAGTTTGGACAATAATAGCTCTTTTTCGTCCAGCAGTAACTGTTGCTTGTTGATTTTGTCTAATCTTTTCCGGTCTTTATACAGATAAAACGAAACACCGGTTAAGCCGGCTATAAAGATAAATCCGATTAATGAGCGGATGATGGAGTATAACTTTTGATTTTGTCGAATGACAGTCAGTGAATTATGCCGTTTTTCAGCATCGATGATATCGACCTGTTTCTGTTGGTCATACAAACTATCTTTTGCCTCGTAACATTGTTCAAGATACCGGAATGCTTCCGAGATATTGTCTGCTTCTTTTTCGATCAGGTAGCTTAGGTATAAATGGTCGGATGGTGTGTATGGATTGTAGGTCGGACGATTTGCCATTTTTGCGTAATAACGAGCGGAATCTAACTGACCGTAATTATAAAACAGTGTACTTAAAGACAGATAAGTAGGAGCATTATCTATCGTGTCATAAGCCAGACTCCTGAAAAAACAGGACTTTGCCTTGTCTATTTGGTCCAAGTGGTCATAAATATTTCCTAATCCGTTTGCAATTGATGCTATTCCTATGGAATCATTCATCCCTGTAACGATCGAATCCGCTTGCAGCATCAGGTCAAGTGCAAGAGACAAAGAATCGTCGAATACCCACGTTATGCCGATATCGCGCAGAGCGAACGCATAACTCCTCATATTATTTGCTTTTTTGAAATACTCGGTAGCTTCTTCATATTTCCGCCGTTCTTCGGAACGCTGCCCGGTGTAAGTGTACAAGTCTGCCATATAGCTGCAAATATATCCTGCCACATTATATGAATGTTTCTCTTTTGCCAAATCCAACGCTTCCGAATATGCCTTTGTTGCCGGGATGAAAAGTTTGTCTTCCACATACGAACGTCCTAAGTAGAGGCCGATCCAAGCTTGTTGCTCTGCCGTCCCGTGGCTTTTATACCAGTCTAAGGCACGGTTGAGTTGTTCGGTGTAAAGCATATCCTTATACAGTTTATCCGCCGCCCGGCAAAACAGCATGCACCAACGGGCGAACTGCCGTTCGTTCAGTTTGTCCGGCAGTTCGATATTCTCCAATATGGCGTATGCGCTATCCGGATTTGATGTCAACAGTGTTTCCGCCCGATCCATCTGTTCCGAGACTGCCTGATTTTCTCTGCAAGAGAGAAGGAAAAGGAATAAGAAGATGAACAAGAGTATATTTTTCATAGGTATAAAACTGTCGTAATATTATTCTCCGCTATAAAGATATGCAAAGTAATGCAATATCTTTTGAATATCAATGAAAAATGACAATAACCCTTCTGAAATGGCAATATCGAATAAATCTCTTCATTGATAGATGTTTACATAAATTGCTTGTTTGTTAAAAAATATTACCCTTGCATGTAATTCGGATGGGTCTTGTTCACTTTTGCTGTATGGTTACTTTTTGTGTATTTAATTAATAAAAGAGCACAGCTTAAAAAATAAAAGTCTATATTATAAGTGCAAACAAAAATATGGACAAAATCATTAAGCTGT
>NZ_CDRTCT010000024.1:0-72436 GCF_977054455.1 Parabacteroides sp.
AAATACAGGATAAGTTTTATCCGCATCTGAGTACTTTGGCGATTTTCCCCTTGATAAAAAGGCACATAACTCTTTTAGTCTACATAAGCACCAATTTTGAGGTAACTTCTTATCATGTCCGTTATCAGTTGTTATTTCCGCCTCCGGGTTAATGCGTTTGAGCAGTTCAGACACCGGTTCATCATTCGGGTCTTGTGGTACGAGTTTACCGTGAATGGCAAGGTCAAGGATTTTGCTCTTGGTTTGCTTGATGATAGTTTGCAGGTCAGCTTTGCTTTGTTCGATTTGGTCAATTAAGGTAAACCAATACTTAACTTCTTTGATGATACGATGTTGTTCGGAAAATGGAGGAAGTGGAAACATAATATTTCCCAAGACTCCTTGATTTAAATTATCCATAGTTGCACCGATACACTCCGTTTTTAGAATATTCTGAAGATAATTCGAAGAATACACTATCTTAAAATATTCTGCATTAACCCTAATCAGATGCAGAAAAAAAGAACCGGTACCACATAGAGCGTTTGATGCTTTATCATCAACAATGGCGCACTTTGTCAAATCTCCTCTTCGAGCAAGAATGATATCGTTTTTTGCCAAACTATATCTGAATAGTTCTTTTGATTTTTCGATGGAAACAAACATTAAATTGTTTTCTGTGATTTTACCATCTACAATACATGCAGGATTTACTAGAGGAATACCATTTTTATCTACATAATCAGCCTTATGCACCATAGAACCGAAAGGTCCTGTAGAGAACTTAGAACATAATATTTCAATAGTCGTCCACACCCATGAGCTCGGTATTTCAAACGGCACGTTCTCATAATGGGACGTATCGGAAGTCTTTGCAGACTTCTTACTCCGCTTGATTTTGCCTTCTTTTATCAGTCGTTCTTTTTCAGCCTTGATTCGTTCAAGCAGAACTGATGCAGGTTCATCGTTTGGGTCTTGCGGTACAAGTTTTCCATGTATCGCAAGGTCGAGTATCTTTTGACGTAAAGCTTTTGTATCCATCGCTGTATTTCTATTTGTAATTATGCAGTTAAAAACTGCACAACTACTATTCATTTTCTTTCAGTTTCTCTAATTCCTCATTTTCTTCAAACTCTTCAATCCATTCCTTCACCTTGGCTTGCAATAAAGCCTTGTTGGGGAGATAGAGCTGATAAGCAGAAGCATAGATATTAGCATCCTTAGGCAGTGTAAGTTCCACAAGTGCATCGTTCTTCTCCTTACACAGTAGAATGCCAATTGTCGACTTTTCAAAGTCCTGTTTGACATAGCGGTCATAATAATTGACATACATCTGCATCTGTCCAAGGTCTTGGTGAGTAAGTTTGTCTATCTTCAAATCTATAAGCACATAGCATTGCAGTAAACGATTGTAAAACACCAAGTCTACAAAGAAATGCTGCTCATCAAATGTGAACCGTTTCTGCCTTGCTTCAAAGAGGAATCCTTTACCAAGTTCTAACAAGAATTGCTGCATCTTGTTGATAATGGCATTCTCTAATTTAGACTCCGAGTAGGCTGCATCGGGTTTTAGACCAAGAAACTCTAATGTGATGGGATTCTTGATGATGTCCAATGGTTTCCCAATAGTTTGCCCTTCCTTAGCCAACCGCATTACTTCATCTTTGTTACGGCTCAATGCCAATCTCTCATAAAGACAGCTTCCTACTTGACGGCTGAGTTGTCTTTTAGACCATTGCTGTTGGGTACATTCTATTTCATAGAAACTGCGAGCGTCCGGATTTTCCACCCTCATCAGTATAAGATAATGAGACCATGAGAGAGCGAATGTCGGCTCAAAGATACGTTCTTCTGCCTCCGGATAATTGGCTAACCATTGGTTAGCCTTTTGGCTCGACTTTGGACAACCACTGGTTAGCCCTTTAGAAAAAACAATATAAAACTGCCGTATATTCTTAAGCGTTGAATATGACCATCCATCACCCAACCTATCAGTCAGACGTTTGGAGAGTTCTTTCAGCACCGCCTTTCCGTATTCGGCTCTTGTCTCTCCCTTTTGCTCATATTCTACTATATATTGTCCGATATGGAACTTAGTATAGACCTCAGCAATATTGACGGCTGTTGCCACACGTTCCCTTGCCTGCGTGACAAGGTCAACAACCTTTAGGAACAGGTCGTTTATATCTTTATCATTTGTGATAATGTCTTTTCCCATAATTCAATTTTCTTCAATATTCGCAAGTAGCTTTTCAAGTTCAACCACAGCAGCACTTATCGTTTGGCTTTTGTCCTTTATATCAACCATCAGTTCTGCCAATGAACGGTCGTCCACCTCACCACCTTGTTTTATCCAAGTAATGTCAAGACTTGTTTTGTCTCGGGCAATAATTTCATCTACAGGGTATTTACGCCAACGACCTTGCGGATTATTTTCTGCATCGTAGGTCTCTACCCGATTATTGTAGCAGGAAACAAAATCATCTAAATGATGGCGTTCCAGTTTATTGGTGGCAAGCGTGTGCTTTACGTCAGTACGGTAATCGTAAAACCATATTTCTTTGGTAGATTGTCCTTTGGTAAAGAACAGTACGTTGGCTTTTACACCTTGGGCATAGAAGATACCTGTGGGCAAACGTAATATCGTATGCAAATTGAAATCTTGCAATAAGCGTTTACGGATGGTTTCACCTGCTCCAGCTTCAAAGAGCACATTGTCGGGTAACACCACAGCGGCACGACCACCCGTTTTAAGCATCAGCATCATGTGCTGGAGAAAGTTCAGCTGATTATTTTTTGTCTCCACATAAAAATCCTGACGGTTGATGTCCACAGAACCTGCCGGACGTGTCCCGAAAGGAGGATTTGCAAGTATCACATCCACAAGCGTTGATGGCTCTTTCTCCAACGAATCTTCACAAACAATCGGACTTCGATCTGTACCTACGCCATGCAAATAGAGATTCATAGAGGCAAGTGTTACCACCAATGGAGTATTATCCACGCCATGCAAAGCACTGTTACGCAAGAAGTCACGCTTTTCTTTACTTGCCGACTGGCCTTTCATGTAGTCGTAAGCTGTAAGTAAGAATCCACCCGTTCCACAAGCCGGGTCACAAACGGTTTCACCCATTTGCGGATTAATACAATCTACCATTGCTTGAATTAATGGACGAGGTGTAAAATATTGTCCAGCACCGCTTTTCTTGTCTTGTCCATTCTTTTCAAGAATACTTTCATAAATAGCACCTTTCACATCGCCGTCCATGATGAGCCATTGTTCTTCATCTATCATAGTAATGACCTTCCGTAGATGAACGGGAGCTTCTATTTTGTTTGATGCTTTAGTAAATATCGTGCCTATCAAGTTGGGCTGTTCCCTCAATACTCCAAGCGTTTCTTCATACTGTTTGATTAGTTCATGTCCATCAACAGCATTTAAATCTTTCCATTGATATCCCTTAGGGATGGCAGATTCACCAAATAACTCTTCGTTTTCTGCATCCATTTTCAAAAATAGAAGATAAGTTAACTGAGTGATGTAATCAGTGAAACCTACACCTGCTGCCGCAAGGACACCTGCCATGTTCCATACTTTTTTAGTGAGCGATTGCTCTGTTGTATTATTTGTTGCCATATATTTATGCTGCTTTTCTTAGAACTACAAATGTGTAAAGTGAATGAAGTGCTTCGTCTGCTTTTTGCATATTACCAAACGCCCGGATCATTTGGGCTGCATGGGTTGCATCATCTTCACGAATATCTCTGACAGTACAAGCTCCGTTAGAAGCAATGTAATCCACTATGCGACCGATAACTTCACGCTGTTTGTCGGTTATTCCACGCTGGGTTTGTCCTAACCACAAGTTAAAATACTGTTTGGATGTAGTGACCACACTGTCCAATCTCTCGATTTGGCGGAAAGCAAAGCGTACCAGTTGTATGATGTTTGTTAAAGCATTGCTTTCCTCTTTAGTTGTAGAACGTTTTACTTTGCTTGGAGAAAGAATGGCATACGAGTTCCAGATTTGTTTGGGGGTAAAATGGTTGTTTGCCATTTTAAGTTTATGTTCTAAATCTTTCAACATTGAATAAGTTATCGGTTCACCAGCGTTACTGTAAATAATGCGCAGTGCCTCTATCTCATCGTAGTATTCTTTACAAAAATCCTCGAATGCTTCTGTTGTATTTTTAGCGTCCTCAATGGAGAATCCTTTTGAGATAAGCGTATCTTCTCCGGGCATCAACGTATTGACAAATCCGGCTGCAAGAATAAGCAAATATCTTCGTGCACCAGCATGATTAGCAAGAGGAGATACCAATCCTTTGCGCTCCAGATTAGGTTCTTTTGTGCTGACAAACGGTGGAAGAATACCTTTTTCAAGCACATCGTATATTCTGGCGGAAAGTTCCTTCATGTCATCATGGCACAAACGAGCAAACTCTTTCCGTTGCGAATTATCCGCCTTGTTGTGTATTCGAGCAAGTGTAGCTGCAAGCCGTTTGAGATATTCATCAGGAATATAACCATGACTGATACGTTCTAACAACTCCTTTAGAGTAATCGTCTCTGTTGTAGGACCGTCATCTATAGGTTTCACCGTTTGCGCATGTTCCGTCACACCTACCGCATCAACCAAATAGAAACAATCTTTACTGAATGCATTCGGAGTGACATTACGCAATTGCTCATCGCCAATAGTACGCACTCCACGCCCTTTCATTTGGATATAAAGGGGCAAAGACTCTACATCACGCATAAACATAACTACTTCCAGCGGCTTAACGTCTGTACCTGTTGCAACCAACGTACAAGTTACAGCTATGCGGAAATCTTTGTCATTTCGGAATTGTCGTATCAATTCGTTACTATCGCCTGCCGAATAGGTGATTTTCTGAACGAATCGGTGATCCGTTCTTCCAAACACCTCTTTGGCTATTTGTACAATATTTGTGGCGTGAGCCTCATTGAGAGCAAAAATCAATGTCTTAGGTAAATAATCCATATTCGGCTCACGCTGCGGATCATTGAACAATTCAGTGTAAACCACATCCCGATAAGTTGAAAGGATTAGCTTTATCTGTGCAGGATTGATAACACTCCGATTAAGCTCCTTGTTTGTGTAAGTTTTGGTTTCCTTGCTGCTCACAGTCTTAACCTCACCTGTATATTTCGTTTCTTCTTTGAATTTCTCGCCTTCCAATATAGCTCCGCCTGTTTCTGTAACCTGCGTTTTTATTCTATACACCCTGCAATCCACATTTACACCATCAACAATACTCTTTTCCAAAGTATAGTTGACAATGATATTGTAGTTGAAGAATTTCTTTGTCTCTTCAATCGGGGTTGCCGTCAAACCAACCAATCTTGCCGTGTCGAAGTATTCCAACACTTTACGCCAGTTTCCATAAATAGAACGGTGGCACTCGTCTATGATAATCATATCAAAGTAGTCACGTGGCAAATAAGGATTAGGTGGCAATGTTATTTCTTCTGCAGGTTCGTTCTCGTCATCATCCTCACTATCCTCAATATCTTCTCCTTTCAAAAATGAGAACAGACGTTGTATTGTCGAAATAACCACGTTACTATCAGAAGGAATATGAGAAGAGCGAAGTCGATTGACCGTAAAAATAGTATTGAAAGCATCTCCGTTTTCGGTCAGGCGAAAAGTACCGAACTCCCCCTCAGCTTGCTTGCCCAGATTATTTCGGTCAACAAGGAATAACACTCTGCGCATTGAAGTATAAGAAAGCATTCGGTAGGCAGTAAGACAAGCTGTATATGTCTTACCGGCTCCGGTGGCAAGAACCATCAATGCCCGATTTTGCCCATTACGGAAACTCTTTTCAAGTTCTGTTACCGCCTCATATTGACAATCACGCAATCCTTTCTTTTTCAGTGCCGGTAGTCCTGCAAATGTATCTTCAATTCCCAACTTCTTAACCAACTCATGTGGCGTCGGGATAGACATTATCTGCTTGAAATATGAATCTTGTTCACGGAAATCACAAAAATATAAATCCTTGCCATTTGAAGTAAAAATGAAAGGCAATGGTTTCTGATATGTCTGATAGATATTAGGAACACTCCTTGCATATAAAGCAGCCTGTTCACATACTTTATTGGAAAAGGCGTCTATATCTTCCCTTTTAGCTTCAAGTACACCTACAGCCTTTCCGTTAATGAAAAGAAAATAATCTGCTTCAAGATTACCCTTTAACAGCCCTTCTCTTATAGCAACAGCCGTACAAGCAGGTTCGTAGTCTTCTCTATCAACCACCTTCCAGCCTGCATCGGTAAGCCACTGATCTATTTTTCGCCTCGCTTTTTCTTCTGGTGTCATATATTTCTATATTATCGGAAGTTGCACTCTAAAAAATGGATATTCACAAACGCTATTGACGTTCGATCTTGTCGGTTATCAACTCTTTCAAGTCCACTTGAAAAATCTCTGCAATCTGCTATAGTGCCTCCAGATTAGGCTGAATTCTGTTACAAGCATAAGCATTAACCATGTTGAAACTCTTATCAAGTTGTTTGGTCAACCACGTTTGAGAGATACCTTTGTCTGACAAGACTATCTTTATGCCATTTATCGTTGAGTGAGCAACCTCAATCCATTGCAAAAATAACTAAAAGTAACGATAATCGTTTATTTCACAACGTTTTTTATTCCTGAAAATCATAATAGTCCAACTACGGATGGCGATTGTTCCCTGCAATATGTTGCGAGTAACCCGCAGCCTTTTGAGTAACAGATAAACACAAAAAGCGTAGGAATTAGACTTCTCTATTGGCAGGCTTACAATGGCCTCAAACTAACAAAATCATTCCTACGCCCTTTTACTATACAAATATATCTTATATTATTTAAGACATAACCGTAAATCCACTCCGCACAAAATACAATTTAAAATATTGGTTTTAATCCTTCCCATTTAACATTCCACTTTCCATTTTTAGGGAATCCGGGATTCTTAATATTACACCCATCCCATCCGGCACACATTAAAGCAACAGCAGATAACAAGCCGCCATTACCTGGCAGATATAAGGGAAGATCTGGTGTCTGATAATTATGCCCATTAGGCAAATATGTATTTTTGGGAACATCCATAAGCAACGCATCGATAGCCAATTCTGGTTCATTTAAGCGTACTGCTGTCATCGCCATCAAAGGATAATCCCATCCCCACGTATCTTTCCAATTCCAATTCTTCATTACATAAATTAATGTTTTACGCATTGCTTCTTTATCCAAAAACGGACTCTCAGGCAAAAAACCATAGGCTGCCAATTGTGTTGGATGCCCTCCATCTTTCTCTAATACGGACTCTGCTTCTACATAAACATTATCTACAATAGGCCAAGGAGCCATTTGTTCAGCCATCCGATCCCAATCAGAGTTCCGTTTCCGTCCCATCCGCTCCCTCCAATCATTCGCTTTCCTCAATCCCCAACTCCAATATGCCAACTCAAAAGTCGGATTAATATTATTCCGAAACGTTCCACTGTTTCCTTCACGAGCAGAAATAATAGGAGGGCCTAACACATAACATTTCTTCACACTATCCCAATTGGCATAATCAAACATGAAATCGGCAGTTGCTTCAATCAACTTACTATATTTATTCACAAAATCCAAACTCTGATTCTCCCGATAAAGCAATTCACAATAAAAAATCAGATGAGGTTGTTGCCAAACTAACAAAGGACCAACTTTTGACGGAGACTCTATTCCATCCGGTCCTATCATTTTAGGCCAACGAACCCCATTATAACCTTGCTGAACCGTATATAACTTCGCCACATTATATATATCCTCATACCAATCCAACGTTTTTTCCAAATAAGTCGCTCTATTCCACAATGCAAAATGGACAGAGTGCCACCAATGCATCTCCAAATGAAATTTTCCATGCCAACTATTACATGTCAATCCTGTCTCCTGAGGCGGATATTTTTGACGAGATTGAATGGCTGTCAAATATTGAGATAAGACAATTCTCCGTTCCAATTCTTTCCACCGAAGATCTTTACTTTCAGACAAATCAACAACTCCACCACTCATCCAAAAATTAAGCCAAGCTGTTCTATTAACATTCAATGTGGCATAAAAATCATCCAGAAAATCAGATTCCGGATCTTCTTGCAAAAAATCAATCAATAAGGTAAATTCATCTTCATTCAAACTTTTCAACAAAAAATCATGATTATCTACTTCTTGCAATGTAACCTTCGCTGATGTCTGTATACGGCAATAATACACAAAATCATTCACTTGATGTTTAATTACCCAAGATTGCTCACTGCTTCTTACAATCTCAGATAGATGAAGTTCATCATTTTCTAAAGAGGCTGGATCTTTACTAAATGCCGCACTCGGGAAAGGAAATCGAATCCGTACTCCCAATTTATTTTTTTCAAATAAATTGGACTTTAACTTATAAGCCAAGCGATCCATATATGGATGACAAAGCGTTGTCACCTCAACAATTTCGCCAGATATCTTGAATCGGCTATCCAGTAAACCTTCCCACAAATTCAATGTTTGAACAGTTTCTTCCAAGTCATCAAGAGACAATTTACCTCCGACTTTTTCCAGCCCAATCAAAGCTAACCCCGTTTGATGGGGGTTAGCACGAAGGAACTCATATCCAGAAGTATTTTTCATCGGATAAGGAACACGCTTATCCGATGTCTGTAAAAAATCAAATGTATCAAATAACTTATAATTATTCACATTAGGGAAACTATGCCATCCCCATTCTGACATAATCGACAGCGGAATACCTTGTTGATAAAACTCCGGAAAAGTCTGCATTCCTGTAACATCGACGGTACTACAAAAATGACCATTCCCCACAGACAACGGAGATAAAGCCTCTGCCTTTGTCAATACTATATTATGTCGTAAAACAAGAGCCTTTCTATCTATTTTATTATTCCCAAACAGATTGAAAATACAAGAAATAATAAAAGTAAATATTACTACTGCTTTTTCCATATATCAATCTTTTTAATTAGTATAACCTGGATTTTGTTCTAATACCGCATAAACGTTCGACTCTATCTCTGAAAATGGAATCGGCCATAAATTATGGTAATCTTTTATTGTTTTACCAGACAATGGATTATATTTCCTATTGCGATCTGCTAATTTCCCCATCCTACATAATGTACACATACGCAATTCTTCAAATGATAATTCTCTTAATCGCTCATCCAATAAATAATCAATATCGATTTCAGAAGATTTTGCTAATTCTGCATGCGCACGAGCACGTACTACATTTATATCTGAGGTAGCCTTCTCTATATCAGATTTTGCAAGATAAGCTTCAGCTCTCAACAAATAAGTTTCAGCCAAACGGAACACATAGGTTTCTCGATAAGAAGAAGTTGTATTATTTATAACCATATGCTCACCAAATTTGGTAAGTTTAGGATTCCCATTACTATCCTTTTCCCACAGTTCTTCCGGCACATCTCCTGTCACTTTCATGAAGAAAGGATACCACATTCGGATCGTATCCGTTTGAGAAACAAAACCATCCGCAACAAACCACTTTCCAAATGCAGGAGATTTTTCATTATCAATCCTCATGTCTCGAACAATATTATACGAAGAATTCCTCAAATCTGTACCATCCGTCCACACACCATGAGCCATATGATAAGTAGGCTGAGCCCAACCAATTCCTCGACCTCCTTTTTCTGCTGTTAAATGAAAAGCAGGTGTTGTCACCTTCTTACCTGTTTCATCCTCCACTGTGATATTTATAGCATTGTAGTATGGTAAAATCATTCGAGGTCTTTCGTCACCAGCTGTAGATGCAAAATTTAAATAATCCCATTGAAGAGCCCATAAAGTTTCCTTATTTTCGGAAGTACTTCTATTTTGATTACCGGTCTTGTGCAAATCAGAGTAAACATCTCCAGGTTCATTAATTTTAGTTCCAAAACGTTTCGTCATCAATGCCATAGCCGGATGATTAATTACTAAAGAAAGAACAGATACAGCATCATCATACTCTTCCAAAGAAATAAGAATTTCTCCCAATAAATGTTGAGCTACTTGTTTGGAAATTTTACCATCCTTCACATTATCAATATCTGCTAACAAAGAGATAGATTCTATTAAATCTTTTTTTGCTTGTTGATATATTTCCGTTCGTGTAGCTCTAACAAAATCTCTTCGAGGGCTCGTTATCTCTTCTAAGATAAGAGGGACTCCTCCAAACAAATTTGCCAGAATTCGATATCCAAAAGCTCTAAAAAATAAAGCTTCCCCTCTTATTGCCGTTGTTTCACTGTTCGATAATCCTGAACTTTCTAAACGAGACAAAATCAAATTTGATTGATTAACTATTGCATAAGTATACCTCCAAAAATTTAAAACTCCCGGTTCTGTTGGAATCATTGTTGCTTCATAATTATTCAATCTGGAGTTTGCATAATAATCGGCTGCTCCAAAACACAAATCTGTTCCATACCAAAACATATATCTTTCATGAGCTGTTTGCTCATGAAATAAAAAACGAGTTTTATTATACAGAGTATTAACTGCACCTTGAAAATCTTGCAATGTCACCAATGAATTTTCAGGTGTATAAATAGAAAGAGGTTTCTCTTTAAGAAAATCACTTTCATTACATGATGAAGCAATCACCATAAACAGTATAAAACCAAATAAATATTTCATATCAAAACCATTTAAAAATCAAAATTAACACCAATTGAGTAAGTTCTTAACAGAGGATATCCACCTTGAATACCCGTCCCGGTCTCCGGATCCATTCCATCCCATTTAGTAATGGTAAACAGATTCTTTCCACTAAGATAAATCTTAAAGTTATTTATCCCCACCTTATTCAATGCTTTCTTTGGTATTCTATAAGAGAAAGTCAAATCTTGTAATCTGACAAAACTTCTCTGTGTATAAGGATGAAAAGCATAGCCTACCGAAGGTGAAAAATATCCTAATTGCCTATATTTTGCATTTGGATTTTCAGGAGTCCAATAATCAAATTTAAATATATTATTCTGATATGCAGCATCAGGTTCAGGAATAGCGGAACCTGAATTTGCCCAATAATAGTTTTTACCTCCTTGAATAGAATTAAGTAAGAATTTCAATTCAAAATCTTTATATCTAAACGTATTCTGAATACTGAAACGAAAAGAAGGATCTGAATAGCCTAATATTTTACGGTCATTAGCAGCCGTAATATTACCATCTTTATCTACATCTTCTATTTTATATGTTCCATACATAAATCCGTTAGGTATAATACCAGCATTATAATCTTCAATTTGCCACATTCCAATAGCATTGAAGTCATAACAAACACCATAAGGCTTATCTATAAAGATTTTGCTTGAAATCAGATCATCTTCTTTTCCATCTCCATCTGCATCGATTCCTAAAATGCTTTTTACTTTGTTTCTATTTAATGAAAAATTAAACGTAACATCCCAACTAAAATCTTTATTACTAATCGGAACTCCTGTCACTTTCAATTCTGTACCCCAATTGGATAATTCTCCTATATTAGTTGCAATCGAATTAATATTATTATTCATATAAGGAATATTTACGTTATATAGCAAATCTTCCGTCTTCGACTTATAGAATTCCAAAAATCCGAATATTCTATTACCCCAAAATGAGAAATCGCTTCCTATGTTAAAAGTCTTCGTTGTTTCCCATTTTAAATCATCATTTGCCATTGTATTTATAAAAGAGCCTTTCTCCGCAGGAGCTCCGTCTCCATACAAATAAGAATCAACAAATTTCATTGTCGCCATAGTTTGGTAACGTGAAAGAGTCCGATTTCCATTCACTCCATAAGAAAAGCGCAATTTCAAATCATCAATCCAACCTTCTTTATCTTTGAGAAACTCTTCTTCACTAAGACGCCAAGCTACTGCAGCAGAGGGAAAAATCGCAAATTTATTAGATGAACTAAATCCAGAAAAACCATCCCTTCTGACTGTCCCGGTAAAAGTATAACGATCCTTATAAGTATATCCTAAACGGAACATCGTATATAAACTCGTTTCTTGCCATGCTGAAGAAGCTATTTTTTGTAATGCAGCATCTGCCGCTCCCAAGTTATTGAAGCCTAAAACATCATTACTAAAATTGCTCCCAGAAGCAGACGTTGATTCATACACACGTTTTTCAGCACCATATACAAATGTTGCGTTTACATCATGCTCATCAAAACTACGTTTATACGTAACAATATTATCGATTGTCCAACTATATTGGCTATCATTTGCCTTTGATCCGCTTCCTGTTAAATCGCTACCCCAGGGATTAAATTGAAAATCCTTATTGTTTATCAAATTTTGCGAAAAATTCAATCGATAATTCAATCCTTTTACAAACGGGATATCAACGTCTGCATAAAAATTTCCCCATAGATTATATCTCTTATCAACGTTATCTTGCTGAAGGTCTAATAAAGGATTTAGCTGAGTCTTATATACATAAACTATATTTTCTCCATCTTCATCCGTAACCGGGCTCAAAGGAGGCAACTGTCTTATTTTGTCGTAAGACAAATTCGTCCCAGAGTAATCACTAAATGTAAAGAATGTTTGAGCTCCGATCTTCAACCAACTCGTCACTTTCGTATCTAAATTCACACGAATATTATATCGCTGATATTCATCTCCTTTCATCAAATTTTCCTGATCTGTATATCCGATTGAAAAGAAATAGCTACTCAATTCGTTCTTTCCTCTTATACTCAAGTTCTGAGTATTGATATACGGAAGATTGTTTGTACCCAAGTCCCACCAATCCGTATTTCTTCCATTAAGAAAGCCTTCGGTTTCAAAGTTATCTTGAAAATATTTAGTCACATCCCAATCCGGATTCGGAGTAAGCAAATCTTTTCCCATTCTACTCTCTGATATTTTAACATCTGCAATTTGTTGCAAATAACCTTCTCGGTCATTCAAATTTATTTTATTTGCAGACTGTTGAATAGAAAATGAGCCGCTATACTCAATGACAGGTTTACTCATTGCTTTTACTGTTTTTGAAGTAATAAGCATTACTCCATTACTGGCTTGAGAACCATAAATAGCGGCAGAACTTGCATCTTTTAGAATATCTATAGATTCGATATCATTCATATTCAAATCCACCAAATTTCCTCTATAAATAATTCCATCTAAGACAATCAAAGGAGAGTTTGCCCCTGAAATAGAGGTACGACCACGAATTGTCATTTCAGGATCTGTACCAGCTTGTGTCACTGCTCCGACATTCATCCCAGGAACTGTCCCTTGCAAAGCAGATGCAAAACTTACATTCGGAGATTCTTTCAATACATCCAAATCTGCACGAACAACAGAACCTGAAATATCTTTTTTTAACGCTGTACCATATCCGACAACAACAACTTCATCCAAAGCCTCGACATCATCTTTAAGTACAACATTATATAAAAGACGATTATCAATTTTAATTTCTTGTGATTTATAACCTATATAAGAAAAGACCAATGTTGCGTTAGACGCAACATTGAGGGAGAAACTCCCTCCTAAATCAGATATAACTCCATTAGTCGTTCCCTTTTCAACAACGTTTACTCCTATAATAGGTTCACCATTTTGATCTACGACTTTTCCTGATATATTCTTATCTTGTTGTTGGACTACCAATATATTCCCATCCTTTCGAGTAAGAATAATATTCACTCCCTCTATAGTAAAAGTTAGCCCTGTATTTTTTAATATTTCATTTAGAACATCCTGAACTAACTTATCTGATGCTGATACTGATACTTTTTGTTTCAGATTAACATCCCGATTAGAAATAAACAAATAATCTGTCTGATTTTCAATCTCATTAAGAATATCTTCCAATTGTACTTGATTTTTATTCAAACTGACTTTCGCATTTTGAGAATTTGCCTGGCTGGCAAAAGCGAAACATGAACATAATAGCAAAGAACAAGTAGTTAATTTCATAACTCTGCGTATTTGATTCCTTCCTGAATCTTTTTTAGGAAAAGACCCAGGTAAAAAATAATTTTTCATACCTTTGTGATTGATTTTAAATTAATAAGTATATTATAAATGTACTGGAGAGCCGGTGGTTGTTGGCGCAACTGCCGGTTCTTTTTTACGTGTTTCTCATGTGTCCTTCCTCATAGGCAAATCGATTTTATCAGTTAATATAGATGATGTTTCTCTCTTCATCCCGCTTGTACTTGAATGGGAAGTCGTTTTGCAGGACACGCAAGGCATGGTCCACGCCATCGGATATCCGGAGCTTCCCGCGATAACCCAAATCTTGTACAGCTTTGTTGTTGACTACGATCCGCACATCGTAGAACTTTTCAAACAGTCCCATGATCGCGTTAAAAGACTTGTCTTCGATATAGATCAGGCCGTCTTTCCAGCGATAGCTGTTAGGCTCCGTCGTGGGGACGACTCGCAACGATTCACCCATCAACTCCGCTGTCTGTCCCGGAGAGAGGTAGATCGCTTTCGGGTCATTCGTATTATAGAGTTTGACTTTACCTTCATAGAGCATTGTCCGAAAACCCGACTTGTCTTTATAGGCCTCGACATTGAAAGTTGTCCCCAGCACCTCCACGTCATATTTGCTCGTTTTGACGATAAAAGGCTTTTTATCTTTCGCCACTTCAAAATAGCCTTCGCCGTCCAATTGTATTTCACGGTTCTTGTCAGAAAAGGCCATCGGGTAGCGGAGGGACGTGTTGGCATTCAGCCAGACATTCGTGCCGTCCGGAAGCCGGACGTTCGTGCGGTTGCCCGCTGGGACATATACGCACTGGAAAGTCTCCGCCAATCGGGCGATCCGGTAATGATCATACAGATAAAAACTTCCCAACAAAATCAAAATCGAAGCGGCCACTTTCAAAGACCAACCCAATGCTGGATGAAGGCGATAACGCTTGCCGGAAGCTATTTTAGCGGAAGGCTCAACCGCAGCTTCATCTACCAAAATGGAAACATCGAAGCGAATCCGTTCGCGGATAAAACGCCGGCGGTTGTCTTCGCTGTCTTCAATCCACTGCCGTATCACCTCCTTTTCTTCTTCCGAAGCCTGCTTCAGAAAGTATCGGATAAGTATATGTTGATCTATTTGCATCGTTGCTCTTTTTCCTGTTTCTATAAATAGAGCAACTCATCCGGGAAAAATCCCAACCGTAACCGGACTTTTTTTTACGTAACGCAAGCATTTTTTGCCGGCAGCCCTATACTACGAACTATTCGTTTGTTTTTCCCACCAATTCCCGACACCGTGAGAATAAATTCTCACCAGCATGAGAATTTATTCTCATCGTATTGGGAAAAGTTTCTCACAGGCATGGGAAAAAGTTCCCATAGCCATGAGAAAAACAAAACATATGCTTAATTCAGGAATAACAATACGAGGGGAATGTAATCTTTCAGTTTCATGAGAAGATGGTCGTTGGCTTTATTGATATGGTAGTCCACCTTTTGTTGGGAAACGCCTAAGATCGCTGCTATTTCTTTCCTTGATTTATAGTCCAGGCGGTTCAACACGAATATCCGGCGAGTCTGCTCCGGCAATTCGGACAAAGACTCCATGACGATTTTCATTATATCTTTGGAAAAGATCGTGCCGTAGCTTTCGTCTTCCAATGTCTGGATGCGGGTGGTGATTTCCCAATCATGCAGTTCCGTACGGTTCTTGCTGTATTCGATTTCTACCTGGACATGCTTCAGGTAATTCAGGCATTTGTTCTTGACGGACTGTAGTATATATCCTAAGACATCCGTATCGGCAGGCAACTTCTGCTTATTCTCCCAATAGTACAACAAAGCATCATGCGTCAGATCCTCGGCCGCCTGCAAATCATTTACATAATAGAAGGCATATCTTACAAAACGCTGGTAGTACGTATTGTAAAAGATGCCGAAATTCATTTCCGAATTAATTTCAAAAGGATTTATTATGTCTCTCCGATTCTCCAAGTGCATGTGTTGTTAGCATTGCAAAAATAGCTTCTACGAATGAGATTACCCAAATTCCAACGGATTAATTTCGCCTGTTAACAACAAATGCACTTTTTCCGGGACAAACCGGAAACCGGATACTCCTTTATTATAACTATCGTTTCAGCCAACGGTTTAAATGGTTATTGGGCGTGACCAATACGAATTTATAGAAATCCGATCGGGGAAGGGATGTCAAATCGACCCGATACTTCCGGGCTGCGGCTGGCACGACAGCCACCTTTATCCACTCGTCCGGCTGGCCGTTCTTGAACTTGTTGCCGCACGCGGCATAAACAGTCACCCCGGCCTTTTCCGAGAAGCAATCCCAGGAGAGCTCGACCGACTGATCGTATGGGGAAGTCTGCAACCCGCAAATATCGACATCCCCGATGAAAGGCATTCCATCCTGTTCCCACAAAACGTCCCGTGGAACTTCGAATCCCATAAAGCGGCAAATAGAAGGAGCGATATCCGTAATGGCAAGCCGGCCGCTGTTAAAATAGTCGTTCACGGGAAGATTCGTTGAAATCCAGGTGGTCCGCTCGCGCAAAGACTGTCCGCCGTGACCGTGTCCGTTTTCCGTCCGGCCGTGGTCTGTAGTCACCACCACCATCCATTCTTCGTCGAAATTGGCTTCCCGGTATTTCACGGCTTCCCAGATACGGGCGACTTGCGCATCCGCTTTCCTTACATATTCGTCGAAGTAAACGCCATTTCCGGCGATGTGTCCGGCATCGTCCGTGTACCACAGATACACCCAACTCAAATCAGGAGCATCCTCACGGATGCTTTTGGAGGCTTCGAGCGATACTTTCTCGTCATAGTCAAAGACATGCAAGTCTTTCTCCTTATGAGGGAAACGGATGGTATCCAGGTCATAACCGTCTTTTACGATGTCTATCTTCAGACGGTTCGTCTCCTCTTTTCCCTCTCCTAACAACACGGTACGGTTGTCCGTCCAGCTTGAATAGACCGCTGTTTTGCAGGGTTGCGGTTGTTCTTTGGCTATGCGGAACAGCGTCCAGTAATTGTAGTTCGGCTTCAGGTTCGAATTGCCTCCCACATTATGCTTGTTGAACCAAGTCGATGTGAGCAGATTGGTATATCCGATAGCGGAGATGGTCGGAGTCTGGGAATAACCGCCAATCTCACCACCCGTATACGCCCGGCCATAAGCTCCTTTCGAAGCGATATCGAAAACGGCCGGAGTATGCAAACGCTCGATCTGGTCCGCAGGCACTCCGTCCACTATGACAAATACCGCTTTCCGGCTCTTTGCCGCCAAATGGATGCAGCAAAAGCAAAATAAGAAAAAGTAACACAATGTTTTCATGATGGTCATATATAAAGACGATGCAAATTTAGAAAAAAAAACGATCCTGCCCAGATTTTCAAGAAAGGTCAAAACCCTATGCTTTACGGTTCAGAACCCATAGGGTTAGGAGGCGTAAAGCATAGGGTTACGGTGGAACCCATAAGGTTGGTAAAAACAAAGATCGTATCTTTGCAACCGGTGACCTGCAACAAACGCCAGGACGAATACGTTAAATAATCAAGAAACAAAAAACAGATATGACACGGAAACTATTTTTTACAATCTTATCACTGCTCTTCATTTCTGCCATCTCCGCTCAATACGTTCCGGACGTACTGGGCGACAATTACCTGCACCGGACGATTCAGATGCCGGACGATTACGAGGGCAAGGTGGTCTGCACGCTTGTCAAGAAACCGCAACTGCCGGAGACTAAACAGGCTATCCTGTATATACATGGCTACAACGATTATTTCTTTCAGAAACAACTGGGCGATAGCGCCAATGCCCACGGCTACAATTTTTATGCGATGGACCTCCGCAAGTACGGACGATCGATATTGCCGAACCAGAATCCTTTCTTCTGCAAAAGCCTGAAAGAGTATTTTGCAGACCTCGATACGGCCCTGGCTATTATCAGGGAAGAAGGGAATGACAAAATATTGCTGATGGCACATTCTACCGGTGGGTTGATCACGCCGTATTATCTGAACAGCAAAAAAGGTACACTTCCCGTCGACGGATTGATATTGAACAGCCCTTTCCTGGACTGGAATTTCGGATGGATGATGGAAAAGATCGTGATCCCCGTAGTTTCCTGCATCGGGAAACTATTTCCTAACCTGACCGTACAGGGATACGGGGATGCTTCGTACGCCCACAGCCTGCTCAAACAGTTCAAAGGGGAATGGGAATATAATACGGACTGGAAAATGATTAACGGCCATCCGAAAAAAGCCGGATGGATAAATGCCATACAGGAGGCGCAGAAAACGGTGCAGAAAGGGATCGACCTGGACTGCCCGGTACTGGTGATGTCGTCAAACAAGTCGTTCCCGGAGACAAAGGAATGGAATAACGAATATCTGTCTTCCGACATCGTGCTGGACGTGCACGATATTCAAAAATACGGACAGAAACTGGGCAATTATGTTACGCGCGACACGATACAAAACGGAATTCATGACCTGATACTTTCAGAAAAGGACTCGCGCGACCATGCATATCGCACGGTATTCGACTGGTTACAGGGGAAATAGACATTGATTATTCTGATATTTGTATTTTCAGAATGCTTATACTTCTTTTCGAAATGAGATATCGGTCGGTAAGTTTTAATCCTTACCTTTGTCCGGTTAAAACAAATATGGAATGAAAGCCTTACAGACAATCATTGCAGTTGCCGCTCTTCTCCATGCTGCAGATACTTTTGCACAGACGGAAGAAGTAGAAGAAGCAACCTCATATAAAGCCGAAGTTTTCGGATCGGTCAGCAGCGGATCGACCACTCCATTCTGGATGGTGAGCAACCGGTACGGGATGGTTCCCCTGGATGCCAACAACGGTTATCTCAACGCCGGAGTATTTCATCAGCAACATTTTGGAAAGGGATTCCGCTGGAGTGCAGGGCTGGATCTGGTCGCAGCCGTACCCCGTTACCGTAATGTGTTTATCCAGCAGATATATGCCGAGTTGGGATATAAAAGTATGCTTCTGAGTGTGGGAAGCAAAGAAAACCGGCATTCGCTTTGGGATCACTCCCTTAGTTCAGGCGACATGGTCCTCTCTCCCAACGCCCGCCCGATCCCGGAAATAAAACTGAGTATGCCGGAGTTCACCGTCGTACCGCTCACAAAGGGTTGGATGCAGGTGAAGGGAGATTTTGCGGTAGGCAAATCTTTCGATACCAAATATCTGGAAGATTTTTCCAATGGGGAACAAACCTATGTGAAGAATGTCCTTTGGCATCATAAATCTTTTTATGTCCGCATCAAGGACACGCAAAGCGATTTCCCGCTTTCCGGTATTATCGGCGTGCAACATTGGGCGCAATGGGGTGGAACATCCAGCAATCCGAAAGTAGGCGTACAACCTCATTCGCTGAAGGATTTTATCCGGGTAATTTGTGGTAGCGAAGGTGGAGATGACGCTACTCTGTCAGACCAGATCAATGTGCTTGGCAATCATTTCGGTTCGTACGATTTCAAACTGGAATATACGATGCCGAACTGGAAACTGGCAGCTTATCATCAGCATTATTTCGAAGACAAATCCGGAATGATATTCGGGAACGGGACAGACGGACTTTGGGGAGTACAGTTGGACCTACCCCGTTTCCCCTGGTTGCGGAAGGTCGTAACGGAATATCTGATTACCCGCAATCAGAGCGGACCGTTCCATTTTATTATTTTCGATCATGATAAATACCAAGGCCCCGGTGGTGGTGGGGATGATTACTATAATAACGGGGAATATAAAACCGGCTCTTCTTATTTCGGACATGGGATAGGCTCCCCTCTTCTGACTTCACCGCAATATAATACGAACGGGGATGTGGATTTCAAGAATACACGTGTCCGTGCCTGGCATCTGGCTTTTGAAGGAGACCTGTCGCCTATGGTTTCCTATCGTCTCAGATACACGCTCATGAATAGTTGGGGAACACCTTACGCCCCGTTCCTGAATAACAAAAGAAGCAACTCCGGACAGGTGGAAGTCAAATATCGCCATCCACGCCTGGAAGGTTGGGAATTCACGGGAGCCGTAGCCGCTGATGCAGGTTCACTCTATGGAGACAATGTAGGATTCAGCCTGAGCGTCTGCAAACGCGGCATTTTAAAATCCTGGAAATAGATTATTTATATTGCTCCCATAAGGCCGACGCAATGATGTCTTGTGTTTTATCTGCCATCTGTTGCAATCCTTTATGGGAAGCATCTATCCCTTCGGTCTGGATAGGCGGGTGAATGACCATTTCCATCTTGTGCCGGTGAATATTCAACGAACCGATCGGCAATACGTCAAAAGGTCCGTTCAAGGTGATCGGGACAATCGGCAAATGCTGGTCGGCTGCCATCTGGTAAGCTCCTTTTTTAAAACGGATCATCTTTCCGTCATAAGTACGTGAACCTTCCGGAAATACCACCACCGACGCTCCGTTCTTCAGGCTGCGTTCTGCCTCCAACACGCTGCGGGCAGCAGCTTTCGGTGTCGAATTATCGACGAAGATAAAACCGGCTGCCCGGCAAGCAGCGCCCACAAACGGGATCTTAGCGATGCCGGCTTTCATCACCCACTTGATCGGAACACCTAAAAAACCATATATAAGGAAGATATCAAAAGCCCCCTGATGGTTGGCTACAAAGACGTACGATTTCTTCCGGTCTATATTTTCCCGGCCTTTCACCTTCACCGGACAAAGGGCCAAATGGCAGGTCAGCCATGACCAGATCATTCCCGGATAATAAGCAAATATTCTTTCCCCGCCTAACAGGCAACCAACAATAACCGTAAGGGCTGTCAGTATGGTCAATACCACAAAAACAGGAACCACAAACAGCCATAAATAGAGCATATAAAGTATTCGTAGCATATATAACTGTATTATTTCACAAATATAAAAGCTAAATTCAATGGTTTCATCATTTTTGTCCCAAAATATTTTTGCAATCGGGTTATTATTGCTTTATTTGCGGTAGAAAAATAATAATATATAAACATATCTATCACCATGAACGAATTATTGAAAAATCTGGGGGTAATCGTACTCCTTATCGGTGTTATCATTTTGGCTGTACCGGCAATTAACGGAGGATTGTCAAATACTATTCTTCTTACCGGTTTAGGAGTCATTATTCTGGGTTATATCGGTCATATCGTTATAAACAAGAGACTCGGATAATCACACACTTACAAATAAAAAAGGCCGCTCCTCTGGGCGGTCTTTTTTATTTTCTGTCCGGGAATCAGGCTTCCCCTTTCACACCTCCGATAGGAGGAACAAAATCTTCAAACTTGGCAGTCTTACCATTCGCTTGTTCTTCAAACTTTGCCAGATTATCCTGCAAAGCGAACAAAAGTCGCTTTGCATTGTCCGGAGTCAGAATAACGCGGCTTTTCACCTTTGCTTTCGGTGCACCCGGCACAATACGGATAAAATCCAAGATGAACTCGGATGAAGAATGTGATATAATTGCCAGATTTGCATACGTTCCCTGAGCCATCTCTTCTGACAGCTCTACCTGAATCTCATTTGTCGGTTTGTTGTTTTCCATATTTCTATATTTGATAATAAATATTCTAAGACAAATATACGTATTAAAATCGGAATAGTCTCAAATAAAAAGGGCCACCTTCACAGGCAGCCCTTTTTCAGTTGTGTTTTTAATTCTCAATTCTTTAGACCAATGTAAAAAAAATACCTTATTGTGTTTAATATTTTATAATCTCGACGCTTAAACTAAGGCTATTCGTCTTAGTAATTTCATTGTTTATTCAACATTACAAAGATATGCCTCATGCAATTAACCACCAAATACTATTTTATCATTATATGATACTATTCCGTCACGGATAATTTATCACTTCTGTGAATTAGTTTAAAATCATGTTTCAAACCCTAAAACGAGTACGTGCATATTTTTCACGATATTCGGTAGGTGTATTACCTTTTCGTCGCTTAAAAGCCCGATTGAAATTCGATAAGTTATTAAAACCGGATTTATAACATATTTCTGCTATTGTATCACTTGTGTCGATCAGTCGGCAAACCGCTTCAGCTATACGAATGTCATTCAAATTGTCGATAAAAGTTTTTCCCGTCCACTTTTTCAAAAACCGGGTAAGCGACGCTTCGCTCATATTTATTAACGAAGCAAGTTCGGACAATAAAACCGGACGCTGATAATTTTCATGCAAAAACAACATGATCGTATCCAGGCGGTCGTTATCTATATTGCTAAAGTTTTCTACAGTATTGACAGCGTTTAACTTGCGTGCCTTTTCATCTAACGACAAAGTCTTGAGTATTTCTATCAAACGTAATAAATTGTGAAATGAATCTGGCTTATCACTCGATAGCTTTTTCAATTCAGGTTGAATACGCAAAATCATTTCATGGCTAAAAACAAGACCGCATGAAGCTTTCTCAAACATATCCTTTATGGTCTTGAAATGACGCTTGTTGATAAAACTATCGAAAAGAGAGGCATGGAACTGAATTGTAATTTCCAAAATATCCGTACTCAGACATTTGTGATTTGAATAAGCATGCTTGGCTCCTCCTGCAACCAATAACAGGTCAAGATCTTCCATCTCCTCCACCGAATCACCGACGATTCGGATCGCGCCACCGGCATTCTCCAAATAGTTCAGTTCAAATTCCGGATGCACATGAAGCGGATAGGAAAAACTACGTTTAGGCCGCTGCATCACAAGAAAACAGTCTTCCGGTGAAAGCGGCGTAATTTCTCTTAATACATCTACGGAACCCATAGCACTTACTGGACAAGCATTCTCGATATAACAGGACAATGGTCTGAAGGATACAAGTTACCCAGACTTTCAGTCAAAACACCATGTCGAAGCACTTCGATATTACCTTTTACAAAGATATAATCAATCCATACACGTTTGTCCAGAGGAATACGTCCATAATCGTGGAAAGTCCATTCAGGGCCGTAGCGCAAAGGAGCCAATGTACGGGAATGCGTCAAATGGCGCGGATCTTTTTCATCTGTTAAAACTTTGATTGGATCATCGGTCGGAACAGCATTAAAGTCGCCCGTAACAATCACCGGAAGATTTCCGGCAAGCTGCTTTACCTGCTCTAAGACTAAGGAAGCCCCTTCATGACGAGCCACCTGCCCCATGTGATCCAAATGGGTATTCAGAAAGAAAAACTTTTTTCCGGATTCCTTATCCTTGAATATCGCCCAAGTCGCAACACGCTCACAAGCGGCATCCCAACCTTTTTTGCCCACGGCATTCATATCTTCCGCCAACCAGAAATTGCCACTTTTGACAACAGAGAAACGGTCCTTTCTGTAAAAGATAGGAGAATATTCACCCTTCGTCTTGCCGTCTTCACGTCCCACCCCGACATAGCCATAGTCCGGCAAACGATCCAATAAATCCGTCAACTGGTTATACAAGACTTCTTGCGCACCGAACATATCGACATCATAAAACTTGATCACATTGGCTGCCAGGTCTTTTCTGTATTCCCACCAGTTAGCCCCGTCAGATTTTGTACTCATCCGGATATTAAAGGACATCACATTCATTTCATTATCAGAATGTTTGGCAAAAGCCACATTCGTAGAGATCAGAAAGGCTAATAAATAGAGTAGAACTTTTTTCATATATGATTTATTTTAATTATCAAGATAATACACAAATATAAGCACTCTGATTTTATTAAACAAATATCGGAAAATAAAAAAGGGCTACCGAATATCGGCAACCCTTCTCATTATTTATTTCGCATATTTACTCGTCGTCTCTGTCCATAGCATTGAAGTCTACGACATTCTTACGATTTGCAAAGATACGTTCGAACTCATCTTTAGCACCGACAACCAACTTGTCGAAATCACGCTGGCCTGTACCGGCAGGGATCAAATGACCGCAGATAACGTTTTCTTTCAAACCTTCCAGACGATCCACTTTACCGTTGATAGCTGCTTCGTTCAGCACTTTCGTCGTTTCCTGGAAAGATGCGGCAGACATAAAGCTGTTTGTCTGCAAAGCGGCACGAGTGATACCCTGAAGAATCTGGTTAGCCGTAGCAGGGACTGCATCGCGGACTTCAACCAATTTCAAGTCACGACGTTTCAGCATGCTGTTCTCGTCTCTCAACTTACGGACAGTCACGATCTGACCCGCCTGCAATGTCTGAGAATCTCCCGGATCCGTCACAACTTTCTTGCCCCAGATACGGTCGTTTTCATCCATTACTTCCAGTTTATCAACCACCTGCTGTTCCAGGAAGCGAGTGTCTCCCGGATCGATGATTTCAACCTTACGCATCATCTGACGGACGATTACCTCGAAATGCTTATCGTTAATTTTTACACCCTGCAGACGGTATACGTCCTGGATTTCATTTACGATATATTCCTGAACAGCCGTCGGTCCCATGATTGCCAAGATATCAGACGGAGTAGTCGCACCATCGGAGAGCGGCATACCGGCACGTATATAGTCGTTTTCCTGAACAAGCAACTGCTTAGACAGAGGCACCATATATTTCTTTACTTCACCCAATTTGGATGTAACAGTAATTTCACGGTTACCACGCTTGATCTTGCCGAAACCAACTTCACCATCGATTTCAGAAACGACAGCCGGGTTAGACGGGTTACGAGCCTCGAACAATTCTGTTACACGAGGCAAACCACCGGTAATATCACCTGCTTTACTTACTGCACGCGGGATCTTGACCAAAACTTCACCCGCCTTAACCATATCGCCCTCGTCTTTTACAACGTGAGCGCCCAACGGCAATGAATAATTTTTCAGATAGTTTCCGTTTTCATCCACGATGTGTGCAGCCGGAGCTTTTGTCTTATCTTTAGATTCGATAATGATCTTTTCTTTCAAGCCGGTCGTTTCGTCACTTTCGACATTGTAAGTAACATTTTCAACCAAACTTTCGAATTCGATCTTACCGGAAACTTCCGATACGATAACGGCGTTGAACGGGTCCCATTCGATAATAACATCCCCCTTCTTGATTGTATCTCCATTCTTGAAGAACAATTTGGAACCATAAGGAATATTGTGAGCCAGCAATACGATCTTCGTTGTCGGATCGACAATACGGAGTTCAGCCAAACGGCTGACAACAACCTGGAACTTCTTACCGTTTTCTTCGCTATCCACAGCACGAAGTTCTTCGATTTCCAGAACACCGTCATATTTAGAAGTGATACTGTTTTCTGTTGCCACGTTAGATGCGATACCACCGACGTGGAATGTACGCAGTGTCAACTGAGTACCCGGTTCACCGATTGACTGTGCAGCGATAACCCCCACAACTTCACCTTTCTGAACCATGCGGTTCGTAGCCAAGTTACGACCATAACATTTCGCACAAACCCCCTTCTTGGATTCACAAGTCAATACAGAACGGATTTCAACGCTTTCGATCGGAGAATCTTCGATCATCTTGGCTGCATCCTCACGAATTTCTTCACCGGCACGAACGATTACTTCGCCTGTCAACGGATGGATGACATCATGAACGGAAACGCGTCCTAAGATACGTTCACCCAAACTGGCAATCACTTCATCATTGTTCTTCAATTCCGTACAAACCAAGCCACGCAACGTACCACAGTCTTCTTCGTTGATGATCACATCATGGGACACGTCAACCAGACGACGAGTCAGGTAACCAGCATCGGCAGTCTTCAAAGCGGTATCGGCCAAACCTTTACGAGCACCGTGAGTAGAGATAAAATACTCCAACACAGACAGACCTTCCTTAAAGTTAGAAAGGATCGGGTTTTCAATGATCTGACCACCTTCTGCACCACTCTTCTGCGGTTTTGCCATCAAACCACGCATACCGGACAACTGACGAATCTGTTCTTTAGAACCACGGGCTCCGGAATCCATCATCATGTAGATAGAGTTGAAACCGTCGTTATCAGCAGTCAACTGCTTCATCAATGTGTCGGACAATTTGCTGTTGACATGTGTCCAAGTATCGATAATCTGGTTATAACGTTCGTTGTTGGTAATGAAACCCATGTTATAGTTATTCATGATCTGTTCAACTTCGTCATAACCTTCTTTCACCAACGCCTCTTTTTCAGGCGGGATCAGAACGTCAGCCAAGTTGAAAGACAAACCGCCCTTGAAGGCCATATAATACCCAAGATTCTTGATATCATCCAAGAACTGAGCTGTACGGGCAACACCACAAGCCTTGATCACCTTACCGATGATATCACGGAGTGCTTTCTTACCCAATACTTCATTGATATAACCGACCTCTTCCGGAACAAATTCATTGACCATCAAACGTCCGACAGAAGTTTCGACCATTTTCTTGACCGGATTACCTTCTTTGTCAATATCGTTCACATATACTTTGATCGGAGCGTGAATATCCACTTTCTTTTCATTATATGCAATCGTTGCTTCTTCCGGACCGTAGAATACAAGACCTTCGCCCTGTGTTCCCTTACGCATCTTCGTGATGTAGTACAGACCTAACACCATGTCCTGAGAAGGGACGGTAATAGGTGCACCATTAGCCGGGTTCAGAATGTTATGAGAAGCAAGCATCAACATCTGCGCTTCCAATACAGCTTCGTTTCCTAAAGGCAAGTGAACAGCCATCTGGTCACCGTCGAAATCGGCGTTGAATGCCGTACATGCCAACGGGTGCAACTGGATAGCTTTACCTTCGATCAACTTTGGCTGGAATGCCTGGATACCCAGACGGTGCAGAGTCGGTGCACGGTTCAGCAATACCGGATGACCTTTCATTACATACTCCAAAATATCCCAAACCACCGGCTCCTTACGGTCAACGATCTTCTTAGCAGACTTAACCGTTTTTACGATACCGCGTTCGATCAATTTACGGATCACGAAAGGTTTATAAAGTTCGGCTGCCATATTTTTCGGCAGACCGCATTCATGCATTTTCAATTCAGGACCTACGACGATAACCGAACGAGCCGAATAGTCAACACGCTTACCCAACAAGTTCTGGCGGAAACGACCTTGTTTACCCTTCAAACTGTCGGAGAGTGACTTCAGCGGACGGTTAGCATCCGTCTTAACAGCACTCGATTTACGAGAGTTGTCGAACAAAGAGTCCACAGCTTCCTGAAGCATACGTTTTTCATTACGCAGAATTACTTCGGGAGCCTTAATATCAATTAATCGTTTCAGACGGTTATTACGGATAATAACACGGCGATACAAATCATTCAAATCGGAAGTCGCGAAACGTCCACCATCCAGCGGAACCAACGGACGCAGTTCAGGCGGGATCACCGGCACAACCTTCACTATCATCCATTCCGGCTTGTTACGCCCTCTGGATGCGCGGAAAGATTCAACAACCTGCAAACGTTTCAATGCTTCGTTCTTACGCTGTTGCGAACCGTCTGTGCTTGCGCGGTGGCGCAATTCGTAAGACAAAGAATCCAAGTCCAGACGAGCCAGCAAATCATAGATAGCTTCAGCGCCGATCTTTGCGATGAACTTATTCGGGTCCGTATCTTCCAACATCTGGTTTTCCTTTGGCAGGTTATCCAGAATCTGCAAATATTCCTCTTCCGAAAGCAAGTCCAATTCAGCAACAGTGTCTACACAACCCGGCTGAACCACGACATAACGTTCGTAATAGATAATAGAATCCAGCTTCTTGGTCGGCAAGCCTAACAAGTAACCGATTTTATTGGGCAGGGAACGGAAATACCAGATATGAGCGACAGGAACAACCAAATGAATGTGTCCCATACGTTCACGACGCACTTTTTTCTCTGTAACTTCTACCCCGCAACGATCGCAGACAATACCTTTATAACGAATACGCTTGTACTTACCGCAATGGCATTCGTAGTCCTTGATAGGACCGAAAATACGCTCGCAGAAAAGACCGTCACGTTCAGGTTTGTACGTACGATAGTTAATCGTTTCCGGTTTCAGAACTTCACCACTGGAGTTTTCAAGAATCTCTTCAGGGGAAGCCAGACCGATGGTTATTTTTGAAAAGTTACTCTTTATCTTGTTTTCTTTTCTAAAGGCCATATTTTTTATTTATAAAGAGTTATCAATGAGTAAGCAGATGGACCGAAGCCCATCTACTTATATTGTTTTTGAATTAATCCAGAGTAAAGCTTAAACCAAGACCTCTCAGCTCATGCAACAATACGTTCAAAGATTCGGGGATACCCGGTTGTGGCATCGGATCACCTTTCACGATTGCTTCGTAAGCCTTAGAACGTCCGACAACATCGTCAGATTTGATCGTAAGGATTTCCTGAAGAACATGTGCAGCACCGAAAGCTTCCAGTGCCCAAACTTCCATCTCTCCGAAACGCTGACCACCAAACTGTGCCTTACCACCCAGAGGTTGTTGAGTAATAAGAGAGTACGGACCGATTGAACGAGCGTGCATCTTATCATCAACCATGTGACCCAACTTCAGGAAGTAAGTAACACCTACTGTAGCCGGCTGGTCAAAACGTTCACCGGTTCCACCATCATACAGATAGCTCTTACCATAACGGGGCAATCCGGCTTTGTCCGTCCATTCGTTCATATCATCCAATGTTGCACCATCGAAGATCGGAGTCGCAAATTTTACTCCCATCGTACGGCCTGCCCAACCTAACACAGCTTCAAAAATCTGTCCCAGGTTCATACGAGAAGGCACACCCAGCGGGTTCAAACAGATATCAACCGGAGTACCATCTTCCAAGAACGGCATATCTTCCTGACGAACGATCTTGGAAACAATACCCTTGTTACCGTGACGACCGGCCATCTTATCACCTACTTGAATCTTACGTTTCTTGGCAATGTAAACCTTAGCCATCTGAACGATACCGGTAGGCAGTTCATCACCGATCGTAAGGTCGAATTTCTTACGTCTCAATTCGGCATCCAGTTCTTTATATTTCTTCAGATAGTTCAGGATCACCTGCTTGATAAGTTCGTTCTTATCAGCATCGGCAGTCCATTTACTTACTTGGATAGAATTATAATCCAATTCTTCCAGAGCCTTGCGAGAGAACTTAACTCCCTTCGCAATAATCTCTGTATTCATATAGTCTTTAACTCCCTGAGAAACCTTACCATTAGTCAAAACCAACAGTTTATCAACCAACAAGTTCTTCAGGTCAGCCATCTTCATTTCGTATTCCTCATCCAATTTAGGAAGAATAGCCTTGTCTGTCAGTCTGGACTTACGCTTCTTGATGGCTTTCGAGAATAAAGCAGTTTCAATAACTACACCACGAAGAGACGGGGTTGCTTTCAAAGAAGCATCTTTCACATCACCAGCCTTATCGCCGAAAATTGCACGAAGCAATTTTTCCTCTGGAGAAGGATCAGATTCACCCTTCGGAGTAATCTTACCAATTAAAATATCACCCGGTTCAATACGAGCACCCACACGGACAATACCTCTTTCATCCAAATCCTTAGTCGCTTCTTCGCTGACATTCGGGATATCGGAAGTCAACTCTTCCATACCACGTTTCGTTTCACGAACCTCCAAAATGTATTCGTCAACGTGAACTGAAGTAAAGAAGTCTTCACGGACCATACGTTCGTTCAAAACGATAGCATCCTCATAGTTGTAACCCTTCCACGGCATATATGCCACTTTCACGTTACGTCCCAAGGCCAACTCACCATTCTGAGTAGAATAACCTTCCGTCAGGATATCGCCAGCCTTCACACGCTGACCACGATGACAGATCGGACGCAGATCGACAGTCGTACTTTGGTTAGTCTTACGCCACTTCGGAATATTGTATGTCTTAACCGCATCTTCGAAACTTACGAATTCTTCATCTTCCGAGCGGTCATATTTGATCTTGATACAAGTTGCATCCACAAATACAACTTCTCCCTCACGTTCAGCCATGATCTGGGTACGTGAATCACGAGCAACCTGCGCTTCGATACCTGTACCAACGATTGGAGCATCCGTACGCAGCAAAGGAACAGCCTGGCGCATCATGTTAGATCCCATCAATGCACGGTTAGCATCGTCATGTTCCAAGAACGGAATCAAAGAAGCCGCAATAGAAGCAATCTGCTGTGGAGCAACGTCCATCAAATCGATCTCCGTAGGAGGCACGACCGGGAAATCAGCTTCAAAACGAGCTTTCACTCTATCACGAACAAACTTGCCGTTATCATCCAATGGAGCATTTCCTTGGGCAATCGTCAATTCTTCTTCTTCTTCTGCAGTATAATATTGTAAACCTTCCTCAGAAAAGTCCACCTTACCATCAACAACCTTACGGTACGGAGTAGAGATAAAACCAAGATCGTTAATCTTAGCATATACACACAAAGAAGAGATCAAACCGATGTTCGGTCCCTCAGGAGTTTCAATTGGACAAAGACGACCATAATGCGTATAGTGTACGTCACGAACCTCAAATCCAGCACGTTCACGAGACAGACCACCCGGTCCCAATGCAGACAAACGACGTTTATTCGTAATTTCAGCCAGTGGATTTGTCTGGTCCATAAACTGAGACAAAGCATTCGTTCCGAAGAATGAGTTAACGACAGAAGAAATAGTCTTCGCGTTAATCAAATCAATCGGAGTAAACACTTCATTATCGCGTACATTCATACGTTCACGAACCGTACGAGACATACGAGCCAAACCAATACCGAACTGGTTGTACAGCTGTTCGCCCACTGTACGCACACGACGGTTGCTCAAATGGTCGATATCATCAACGATCGCTTTCGAGTTGATCAACTCAATCAGATACTTGATGATCTCGATTATATCTTCTTTTGTCAAAACCTTAATATCATCGCTGGTAGTAAGGTTCAACTTCTTATTAATTCTGTAACGGCCAACTTCACCTAAATCATAACGCTTTTCAGAGAAGAACAGGTTCTGAATAACTTCACGGGCACTTGCTTCATCTGCAGGTTCTGCATTTCGCAACTGACGATAAATATACAGGACAGCTTCCTTTTCAGAGTTACTAGGGTCTTTCTGAAGCGTATTATAGATGATAGCATAATCTGAAAGATTCTGGTCCTCACGATGTAATAGAATGTTTTGCGTGCCAGATTCCAGAATAGCCTCAATATTGTCGCTATCGAGAACCGACTCACGGTCGATGATAACGTCATTACGTTCAATAGAAACAACCTCACCGGTATCTTCATCTACGAAATCTTCCACCCAAGTCTTCAAAACACGAGCAGCCAATTTACGACCGATCAGCTTCTTCAGGTTAGCTTTCGAAACTTTTACTTCTTCAGCCAGATTAAAGATCTCGAGAATGTCTTTATCGCTTTCAAAACCAATAGCTCTTAAAAGGGTTGTTACAGGTAATTTCTTTTTACGGTCGATGTAAGCATACATCACATTGTTGATGTCAGTTGCAAACTCGATCCAGGAACCTTTAAAAGGAATGATACGCGCTGAATACAACTTCGTACCATTGGCATGTGTACTTTGTCCAAAGAATACACCCGGTGAACGGTGCAATTGTGAAAGCACAACACGCTCCGCACCATTTATCACGAAAGTGCCCCTTTCCGTCATATACGGAATCGGGCCCAGATATACGTCCTGTATCACTGTATCGAAATCCTCGTGATCAGGGTCTGTACAATACAGTTTTAACTTCGCTTTTAAAGGCACACTATAGGTTAACCCGCGAGCAATACATTCGTCAATCGTATAGCGAGGCGGATCTATATAGTAATCTAAGAACTCCAACACAAAATTGTTACGCGTATCTGCTATCGGAAAATTCTCGGCAAATACCTTATACAATCCCTCCTTTTTTCTCTTTTCAGGAGGTGTGTCAAGTTGAAGAAAGTCTTGGAATGACTTCAATTGTACTTCGAGAAAGTCCGGATATGGGAACTGATTTTTGATCGAAGCAAAATTAACTCTTTGGTTTTCAGCTGTTGAAGACATCTAGTAAGGAATTTATTGAACTTATTGAAATTATAGACACAAAAAGGTTAAGAATCTCCTTTAAGGGAGACTCTTAACCAAATCACCTGATTACCAGGTTATAAATACTATTTAAGCTCAACTTCAGCTCCAGCTTCTTCCAACTGTTTCTTCAATGCTTCAGCATCAGCTTTAGCGATTCCTTCTTTGATAGCGCTAGGAGCACCGTCAACCATATCTTTAGCTTCTTTCAAACCAAGACCAGTTAATTCTTTTACTAACTTAACGATAGCCAACTTGTTTGCACCAGCTGCTTTCAATACTACGTCAAAAGAAGTTTTTTCTTCTGCAGCGGCAGCAGCGCCACCAGCAGCAGGACCAGCAACAGCAACAGCTGCAGCTGCAGGTTCGATACCATATTCTTCTTTCAGGATTGTAGCCAGTTCGCTAACTTCTTTTACGGTCAGGTTTACTAATTGTTCTGCAAAAGCTTTCAAATCTGCCATTTTTGTATGATTTAAATGTTTGTTTATCTGTGTAAATTAAAAAAATTATCTTTCTTCCAGAGTCTTCAACAGACCATGGATAGTTTGTCCTGATGACTGAAGAGCAGAGATAACGTTCTTCGCCGGAGATTGCAACAACATGATAACATCTCCGATAAGTTCGTTTTTGCTCTTGATATTTACCAGGGCTTCGAGGTTTTCCGCGCCTACATAGAAGCTTTCCTGTACATAGGCAGCTTTCAATTCCGGCTTAGCAGGAACACCTTTCTTGGCATCCTTAGTAAATTCTTTAATCAGACGAGCAGGGGCGTTAGCAGTCTGTGAGAACATCACAGCCGTATTGCCTTTCATTGCAACCTGCAGAGGAGAGAAATCGCCTTCTACATTTTCCAATGCCTTTTTAAGCAAGTTATTCTTTACAACAACCAACTTGATCTCATTCTTGAAACATTCCCGTCTCAATTTGCTGGTCTTCTCAGCATCCAATGCTTCGATATCAGTCAAATAGAAGTTAGGATATTCCTTTACGATCTCAGTCAGTTGACCTATAATTAAGCCTTTATCTTCCTTTTTCATTGTCCAATAATTTTAATTAGTTTTCTTCAACTGATTTGGGGTCAATTTTAATACCCGCACTCATTGTACTTGAAAGATAAATGCTCTTTATATATGTACCTTTAGCTGCAGACGGTTTCAACTTCAGAAGAGTTGAAATAAATTCCTTAGCATTGTCACGGATCTGATCGGGGCTAAAAGAAACCTTACCGATTGAAGTGTGAACGATACCGGATTTGTCTACCTTAAAGTCGATCTTACCTTGCTTAACTTCCTTCACTGCGTTTCCAATTTCATTGGTAACCGTACCACTCTTAGGGTTAGGCATCAAACCACGCGGGCCTAATACTCTACCCAGAGCACCGATCTTACCCATGATAGAAGGCATAGTGATAATTACGTCAATATCAGTCCAACCGCCTTTAATCTTTTCAATATACTCATCTAATCCAACATAGTCAGCTCCTGCAGCAGTAGCTTCAGCTTCCTTGTCTGGTGTACATAATGCGAGAACCCGAACCTGCTTACCCGTACCGTGAGGCAGTGAAACCACACCTCTCACCATTTGGTTAGCTTTACGAGGGTCAACACCTAAACGGACATCAACATCTACAGATGCATCAAACTTAGTAGTAGTAATTTCTTTTACCAAAGCTGAAGCTTCTCTCAATGTGTATGCTTTCCCAGCTTCAATCTTGCCCAAAGCCAACTTTTGATTTTTTGTAAGTTTACTCATCTCAATTGAAGTTTATTAATTATTACCCGGGAATGTCCCTTTAACAGTGATACCCATACTTCTTGCTGTTCCGGCAACCATTCTCATAGCTGACTCGACAGTGAAGCAGTTCAGATCGACCAACTTGTCCTCTGCAATAGTTTTTACCTGATCCCAAGAGATTTCTGCAATCTTCTTACGATTCGGCTCAGCAGAACCACTCTTCTGTTTGGAAGCTTCCAATAACTGGATAGCAACAGGAGGAGTTTTTACAACAAAGTCGAAAGACTTATCGGCATAGTAAGTAATTACAACAGGTAATATCTTACCGGCCTTGTCTTGGGTTCTGGCATTAAATTGCTTGCAAAACTCCATAATATTAATACCCTTAGAACCCAGAGCAGGTCCTACAGGGGGAGAAGGGTTTGCTGCTCCTCCTTTAATCTGCAATTTGATTTGTCCAGCAACTTCTTTAGCCATTGTTTCTAAAATTTTTTAGATATATAACATCGATAACTTTTAAAGAAAGACCGTACTTTTCGTAACAAGAGCACTTATTCTTTCTCCACTTGCATATAACCCAACTCAAGCGGTGTTTTACGTCCGAAGACTTTCACCATCACTTTAAGTTTCTTTTTCTCGGCATTGACCTCTTCGATTACACCTGTGAAACCGTTAAACGGCCCAAAAGTGATTTTCACATTCTCACCAACATAGAACTGGACATCCAAGTCTTCCTGCTGTTCCTGCAATTCATCAACCGTACCTAAGATACGACTCACTTCTGCCGGACGCAAAGGAACGGGATTATCCGATCCACCCAAAAATCCGATCACGTTAGGAATGTTTCTCAATCGATGAGCGACTTCTCCAACCAAAGCGGCTTCTACTAACACATAACCCGGCAGGTAAGCGCGTTCTTTCATCACCTTCTTGCCATTACGCACCGTAAAAGTCTTTTCAGTAGGAATCAGGACCTGTGACACATACTCACTTAAGTCAGTATTCTTCAGCTCAGCCTCAAGGTACTCTCTGACTTTATTCTCCTTGCCACTAATGGCACGCAGAACATAAAATTTCTTTTGAATATCAGACATACTTTAAACTGATTAAAAGATTTTCTCGTAGAAGAAACGCATCACGCCTTCAAAGCCTAAATCAATAACAAAGATTAATGCCGCGATTATAAGGGAAGCAAACATAACAACCACAGCACTATTGGAAAGCTCTGTTCTCGTAGGCCAAGAAACTTTATAAACAAGTTCGTTATAAGATTCCTTAATATAATTAATTATCTTTTTCATCGAATCTATAGATTTTTAGCACGGAAGGAGAGGCTCGAACTCCCGACACCTGGTTTTGGAGACCAGTGCTCTACCGACTGAGCTACTTCCGTAAAAGAGCCAGCCTCTTGACAAGGCTGGCTACATTTTATGTATTTGAATTAGTTTTCTAATTCTGTGATCTGACCAGCACCTACTGTACGTCCACCTTCGCGAATAGCGAAACGAAGACCTACGTTACAAGCTACCGGGTAGATCAGTTCAACGTCGATTGTAACGTTATCACCAGGCATTACCATTTCAGTTCCTTCCGGAAGCGTGATTTCACCTGTTACGTCCAATGTACGGATATAGAACTGAGGACGGTATTTGTTGTGGAACGGAGTGTGACGGCCACCTTCTTCTTTCTTCAGGATATAAACCTCAGCTTTGAAGCGAGAGTGTTCTTTAACCTGACCCGGGTGACAGATTACCATACCACGTTTGATTTCGTTCTTGTCGATACCACGGAGCAACAAACCGACGTTATCACCAGCTTCACCCTGATCCAACAGCTTACGGAACATTTCAACACCTGTAACAACAGATTTCTTTCCGTCAGCGCCCAGACCGATGATCTGAACTTCTTCACCTACTTTCACGATACCTGCTTCGATACGACCTGTTGCTACAGTACCACGACCTGTGATAGAGAACACGTCTTCAACCGGCATCAAGAAAGGTTTATCGATATCACGCGGAGGCAGCGGAATCCAAGTATCAACAGCTTCCATCAGTTCCATGACCTTGTCTTCCCATTTCTGATCGCCGTTCAGAGCGCCCAGAGCAGAACCACGGATGATCGGAGTGTTATCGCCGTCGAAATCATAGAATGAAAGAAGTTCTCTCATTTCCATTTCAACCAGTTCCAACATTTCTTCGTCGTCTACCATGTCACATTTGTTCATGAAAACAACCAATCTCGGAACGTTTACCTGACGAGCCAACAGGATGTGCTCGCGAGTCTGAGGCATAGGACCATCAGTAGCAGCAACTACGATGATAGCACCGTCCATCTGAGCAGCACCAGTTACCATGTTCTTTACGTAGTCGGCGTGACCCGGACAGTCTACGTGAGCATAGTGGCGGTTTGCAGTCGAATACTCTACGTGAGAAGTGTTGATAGTGATACCTCTTTCTTTTTCTTCAGGAGCGTTGTCGATAGAGTCGAATGAACGCAGTTCTGAAAGACCTTTCTTTGCCAATACTGTTGTGATAGCAGCTGTCAAAGTTGTTTTACCGTGGTCAACGTGACCAATCGTACCAATGTTCACATGTGGTTTCGATCTGTCAAATTTCTCTTTTGCCATAACTTAATTGTTCTTTATTTGATTAATGATCATGTTCTAAAATATCATTTGAGCCGGTGCCGAGACTTGAACTCGGGACCTCTTCCTTACCAAGGAAGTGCTCTACCGCTGAGCTACACAGGCAATAAATAAGAGCGGAAGACGGGGCTCAAACCCGCGACCCTCAGCTTGGAAGGCTAATGCTCTATCAACTGAGCTACTTCCGCTTGTTAATTGAAAGTTGAAATATGAGAATTGAAAATCACCTGTAACTCTAATTTTCAATTTTCCATTTCGAATTTTCAATTGCTATGTGGGCAGTGATGGATTCGAACCACCGAAGTCGAAAGACAGCTGAGTTACAGTCAGCCCCATTTGGCCACTCTGGTAACTGCCCCTTTGTAATTAAAAATTAAAAATTAAGAATTAAAAAATTACTTGCAACTTTAATTTTCAATATTCCATTTCTAATTTTCAATTCTTTGAGCCTCTTGTCGGATTCGAACCAACGACCCCGAGATTACAAATCACGTGCTCTGGCCAACTGAGCTAAAGAGGCAAGCCTGCTTCAAAAAGCAGCCGTTTCGTCACCAAGGCGAAACGGCTGCAAATTTAGGCATTATTTCTTATATACCAAATTTATCTACCGTTTTTTTTATTTGGCTCTGATTTTTTCCTTGAATTTAACCAACTGTTTCTCCAAGGCTTCTACACATTCGTCAATTGATTCTTCAAAAGTGTCATTTACCTTTTCGGCAAAACAATCTCCATTTTTAATAATCAACCGGATAGCTGCTTCTTTATTCTTTGCAGATTCTGGTTTTACAACCTTCAAACTGACTTCTGCCGATATAATGCCGTCGAAATACTGTTCCAACTTAGACACTTTCTTCTGAATAAACGCTTCCAGCTGTTCTGTTGCGTCAAAATGGATTGCTTGAATTCTAATGTTCATAATAAACCTCCTTCTTTTTGTGCTCTTGGATGAGCATGATACACTTTTTTTAATTCCTCAAAGGTTGTATGTGTGTAAATACTGGTGGAAGCCAGACTGCTGTGCCCGAGTAACTCTTTCACGGCATTCAACTCCGCTCCATTATTCAACATACTTGTTGCAAACGAATGTCTTAATACGTGGGGGCTGCATTTTGCCAATGTCGGGATGTCGGAGAGCTTCTTTTTTACTATTGTATAAAGAATACCCGTTGACAACTGTTCTCCGTTCTTCCGGACAAAGAACCATCCGCTCCCTGCGCCAACTTCACGATTTCGGACTTCAGTGTATGCAAGCATCAAGTTTTTTAATCTTTCTGCAAAAGGAATCAACCGCTGCTTGTTACGCTTACCTGTCACCTTGACCTGCATGGCATCGTAGTCTATATCGGCATCTTGCAAACCGACCAGCTCCGAGCGCCTCACCCCGGTATCATAAAGCATTTCAAGTATCAGACGATCCCTCACCCCTTCAAAATCCTCATCAAACCCGTCTCCATCCAACAACTCTTCCATGTCCTTCTCTTTTACAAAGGTAGGTAACGGCTTCTTTGTTTTCGGACCGGTCACAAACCGTAACGGGTTTACAGAAACAAATCCCTGCTTCATAAGGAATTTAAAAAAAGACTTCAAAGAACTCAATTTCCGGTTGACAGACACGGGCGAAATCTTGTTATCCAACAAGGATATAATCCAATTCCGTACAATATCCGTATCCACTTCCTCCGGCACGAATATGCCTTCCTTCTTCTCTTTCACAAAATCTTCGAATTGCTGCAAATCCCTGAAATAAGCATCAAGCGTATATTCGGAATAGTTCCGCTCATACCGAAGATATTCTAAAAATGAATCAATAAGCATATTCACGTTGCATCAACTTTTATGCAACGAAAATAGGAATAAGAATCCAATAAAACAAGCCTGGCAGATAGATTTTGTATTTTTATTCTTCTATCTGCTGTAATTGTTGAACGTAAACAGCACGCATAGTTTGTTTTCTCTTTGCTACAGAGGGTTTTTCGAAAGCCTGACGGTTTCTCAATTCTTTTACCACACCTGTTTTTTCAAACTTTCTTTTGAATTTCTTCAGCGCTTTTTCAATGTTTTCGCCTTCTTTTAATGGAACTACGATCATAATTTAATTTATTATATTGTTTAATTACTATATCCACAAATTGGGCAGCAAAATTACTGATTGTTTCGGGATTAGCAAAACTTTCCGTAAATATTTTTCAGAAATCCTCCATACGGAAAGGAGGATAAGCAATTCCTTTTTCGGTGATAATCGCAGTTATCAAGTCGTGAGGAGTAACATCAAAAGCCGGGTTATAGGCCCTCACTCCTTCGGGAGCCATCCGCGAAGCATACCACATGTCCGTAATTTCTTCCGGATCGCGTTCCTCGATCACGATCGAATCTCCATCCGGGCAATCCAAATCAATGGTGGATGTCGGGCCCAAGACATAAAAAGGGATACCGTAATGACGGGCCAGGATCGCCACCCCCGAAGTCCCGATCTTATTGGCCGTATCGCCATTTGCCGCCACCCGGTCGCAACCGACCACGACTGCCTGCACCCAACCTTTCCGCATGACGGCCGATGCCATATTGTCACAGATCAAGGTAACATCCACGCCTGCCTTCTGCAATTCGTAGGCCGTCAGGCGTGCGCCTTGCAACAACGGACGCGTCTCATCGGCAAACACCTTAAAACCATATCCGCGTTCTTCCCCTAAATAAACCGGCGCCAGAGCCGTCCCATATTCCGACACTGCCAGATGGCCGGCATTGCAATGTGTCAGGATTCCCATTCCCGGACGCAATAAGGAAAGGCAGTTCTCCCCTATCTTCCGGCAAGCAGCCGCATCTTCCGTCCGGATCGCCTCCGACTCGGCACGCAAAAGTCGCACGATTTCCGGAACGGGCTTCATCGGATGAACGGCCACGACTTTTTCCATCCGGTTCAAAGCGGCAACCAAATTGACCGCAGTCGGGCGGGAAGAGGCCAGGTAATTCTTGATTCGTAGGAACTCACGGTAAAACCCGTCGTAAGCGCCAGCCGCAATCTGCCGGCTACATACATAAATGCCATAGGCAGCAGCAATCCCGATAGCCGGCGCCCCGCGTACCTTCAATTTATATATGGCATTCCAGATCTCTTCTGCCGAAGAAAGGGCGACATAGACTTCGGCTCCCGGCAAGCGGGTCTGGTCCAGGATAATCACCGCACTCTCGTCTTGGCTCAGACGGACCGTCTTCAAATCGGTTATATGGGTATTCATCTTTAATATAATGTATAGGCACAACCGTGCATATTAAACAAAAACGCTTGCCGGAAAAGCCCGACCTATCGTAATCGTTTGCCGACAATTGACGGCAGGCAAGTCTTTCTGCGCGAAGATATAAAATAATGCTGTTCCCGCTATCGTTTATCGGCCATCTATTTTACAAAAATCTTTTATCGGCGGTTGAGGTCTATCACGGGAAATTTAATAACTTTGCCATATTAGTAACGTCTACATAAAACAAGATGCGATGAAAACAAACATTTCCGAACGCATTGCCGCCCTGAGGGAAGCAATGAAGTTGCATAAAATCGATGCTTATATCATTCCGACCTCCGACCCTCACATGAGTGAATATCCTGCCGACTGCTGGAAATACCGCGAATGGATTTCCGGATTCACCGGTTCGGCCGGAACAGTTGTAATCACGGCCGATAAAGCCGGACTTTGGACCGACTCCCGCTATTTCCTGCAAGCCTCCACCCAATTGGAAGGGACAGGCATCGAGCTTTTCAAAATGATGTTGCCCGAGACCCCGACCATCCCGGAGTTCTTAGCACACGAATTGGAAGAGGGACAGACCGTCGGCCTGAACGGCGAGACATACAGTCTGGCAGATGCCCGCACACTGGAAAAGTCGCTGGCGGAAAAAGAGATCAAACTGGACACAAACGCTTCGCTGATCGATCCGATCTGGAAAGAACGCCCCGCCATGCCGGAAGCTCCGATGTTTGAAATGCCGGTCGAACTCAGCGGGAAATCAGTCGAAGACAAACTTCTCGATATCAACAAAATGTTGCATAAGGCAGGAGCCGACTGCACCATCCTCTCCGCATTGGACGAAGTGGCCTGGACCTTCAACATCAGAGGAACGGACGTTGCCTATAATCCGGTCGTCATCAGTTACGCATTCGTTTCCGAGAAAGAAAGCGTTCTGTTCGTGAATCCGAAGAAGCTCCCCGCCGAAATCGCAGAGCATCTAAAGAAAGAAGGAGTGACACTGGCCGATTACGGCATGTTGGCGACCTTCCTCTCACGGCTACCGGAACGGACACGGGTGTTTATCGACAGCAAACGGACCAACGTGGCCATCTACAATGCCCTGCCCGAAAGCAGTATCCTGATAGAAGGGATCTCGCCCGCCAACCACCTGAAAAGCATCAAGAACGAGACCGAGATAAAAGGCTTCCGCAACGCAGTCCTGAAAGACGGCATCGCCATGACCAAATTCTATTTCTGGCTGGAAAAAAGGCTTAAAGCCGGAGAAAGGGTGACGGAACTGAGTGCCGCCGCCAAGTTGACGGAACTACGCGCCGAACAGCCCCAATACGTCATGGACAGCTTCGCCAGCATATCCAGCTACGGCCCGCACGGAGCGGTCGTACACTATTCTCCTACTCCCGAAACGGATACGGAGTTGAAAACGGACAGTCTGTACCTGCTCGACTCCGGCGCCCAGTATTTGGACGGGACGACCGACATCACCCGTACGATCGCCCTTTGCGACGAGCCGAGCGAGCAGATGAAGAAGGACTTCACCCGCGCCCTGAAAGGCACGATCGGAATTGCCAAATGCAAATTCCCCGCAGGCATACGGGGCTGCCTGATCGACGCTTTCGCCCGCAAATCCTTGTGGGATGCCGGCATCAACTACCTGCACGGGACCTGCCACGGCATCGGCCATTGCCTGAACGTGCACGAAGGGCCGCAAAGCATCCGCATGGAAGAAAACCCGGTAATCCTGGAACCGGGCATGGTGATGAGCGACGAACCGGCCATGTACCGTCCCGGCGAATATGGCATCCGTACCGAGAACATGATCCTGATCCGCGAAGACAGTGAAACGGAATTCGGAAAGTTCCTCGGCTTCGAGACGCTGACTTTATGTCATATCGATACGAAACTGGTCATCCCGTCCATGCTTTCCGTACGCGAGCATGCCTGGCTGAACAAATACCACCAGATGGTGTACGACTTGGTAAGCCCGCATCTGAACGAAGAAGAGAAGGCTTGGTTAAAAGAAAAAACGGCAGAAATCTAACTAATTAAAAATTGAAAGTTGAAAATTGAAAATTAAAGAGAGTAAACATAATTTTCAATTTTCAATTTCCAATTCTCAATTTCCAAATTATGGCTTTAATAAAATCAGTAAGAGGCTTTACCCCTCAAATAGGTAAAGACACGTTTTTAGCAGACAACGCCACCATTATCGGCGATGTCGAGATAGGCGAAGGTTGCAGCATCTGGTTCGGGACCGTGTTGCGAGGTGATGTCAACTCCATCCGGATCGGCAACGGGGTGAATATACAGGACGGCTCCGTCCTGCACACCCTATACGAGAAATCGACGATTGAGATCGGCGACGACGTGTCGGTCGGCCACAATGTCACGATCCACGGGGCAAAGATATGCAACGGCGCCCTGATCGGGATGGGCTCGGTCGTACTGGACCACGCCGTGATCGGCGAAGGGGCGATCGTCGCCGCCGGCTCGGTCGTGCTGAGCAAGACCATCGTCGAGCCGGGAAGCATCTACGCCGGCGTACCGGCCAAGTTCGTAAAGAAAGTGGACCCGGAACAGGCGAAGGAGATCAATCAGAAGATCGCCAAGAACTATCACATGTACTCGTCCTGGTATAAATAAGAAAAATAGATGAAAAGGATTGGATGGGCAATGCTTTCGGTTGCCTGCTGTATAGGAGGTTTTCTGGCATTGCCCTCCAACTATTACCTGCGTAGGGCACTCACCCATTTCCTGCCCAAGATCGACCAGTACCCGATCTTCGAGAACCGGATCGTCAAAGCAGGCGATCCTGCTCCATGGCTACAAGCGGAAGCTTATAACACTTGCTCGATACCGGAAAAATATCTTCCGGTATTCAATGACTTAGAGACAGTCGCCTATGTTGTCATACAAGACAGCATGCTGCTTTTCGAACAGTATTGGGAAGATTATTCGCCGAAATCGCACAGCAACTCGTTTTCAATGGCCAAAAGCATTGTTTCTCTGGCCGTCGGATGCGCCATAGACGACGGGGTGATCCGGGACGTCGACCAGCCGGTCAATGACTTTTTCCCCGAATTCGACGGATATAACGGAAAACCGCTCACCATCCGCCATCTGCTGACGATGAGTGCGGGAGTCGATTTCCAGGAGGCTTATTCCTCTCCTTTCTCTCCCACTACACAGCTTTACTACGGAAACGATCTGCATAAGATCGCTTTCGGCATGAGAGAAATCGCCGAGCCGGGTGTAAACTTTATCTATCAAAGCGGGGTGACGCAGCTTCTCGCGTTCCTGGTTGAAAAAGCGACGGGAGAAAACATCAGTTCCTATGTCTCCCGTAAGCTCTGGACGCCTTTGCAGGCCGAAGAAAACGCCTTATGGAGCCTGGACAAAAAGGAAGGCATGGAAAAGGGATATTGCTGCTTCAACAGCAACGCCCGCGATTTTGCCCGTTTCGGACAACTCATCCTGAATAACGGGAGTTGGGACGGCAGGCAACTGATCTCCGAAAGTTATCTGAAAGAAGCGACCACGCCCGACACGACTCTTCTCTTCAAGGAATATAATGAAACGAACCGCTGTTATGGCTTCCAGTTCTGGCATCTGAACTACAAAGGTATGGATATCCCGTACATGCGGGGAATACTCGGACAGTACGTCTTCATCATCCCCGACAAAAACGCCGTTGTTGTCCGCCTCGGCCACAAACGCAGCAAGACACGGACGGCACAACACTATCCGGACGATATCGATACCTGGTCGGCAGCAGCACTGGATATCATGGAACAGGGTAAACAACACAATTGCAAATGAAAGAATACAAATACATCCTGCTGGATCTGGACGGTACGATTACCGATCCGAAGATCGGCATCACCCGATGCGTCGAATATGCATTGAACCATTTCGGCATACAGGTAAACGACCTCCGTGAGTTATGTCCTTTTATCGGTCCCCCCTCCTGGACTCGTTCCGGGATTTCTATCATTTCACGGACGAACAGGCCAAAGAGGTAACCTGGTGTTCCATCAATAGCACAGCCATTTTATCAGATATCGGCAAAGCATGTCTCCGCCGAAGATCCCCACGCAGTAGAGGATTCCCAACCTGTAGCCTTTCAGGTTACAGGACACTTTCAATGCCTGGAACATCCAGACCAAAGTCCAGATCATAAACACGAAAGCAACGAGCGACAACCACATCCCGATGATAAATCCGGGCTGTTGCATGATCTCTGCCGGAGACATGTTCACGTCTATCTGTGCGAGCTTCTGCATAGGCGGCAAGAAGTTAAAAAGGTTCATGACGATCAACGGCAATTGTGCGAAAACGACCGTCCCCAACACATCGACCACCCGTATGCGTGAACGGGAAAGCAACAGTCCTCCCAGATAAAACATAACAGCCGGAATCAGCCAAACGGCAAGGTGCTCTACCGCATAGCACCACCAGGCCGGATTCGGAGCCGGACCAAAATGTAGCAACCCGTGATAATGCCAGCCGGAATAATAAGAAAGAGCTGTCGATACCCCCATTCCAGCCAGTCCCCAAAGCAATGCTTCCAAGCCGGCAATCCGTTCAAAAGGATTAATCAATCCATAAAGATGTTGTTTGTTCATAAGCTATTCGATTTTATTCAGTTTATCAATCAGATCGTCTAAGATATTCCGGACAGTCGGATAACTGACTCCCATACTCTTCGCCATATCCTTCAGGCTACCGCTGGACTTGATGAAGTCGATTACAAACTGCTGTTCCTTATCCGTCAGTTTTGCCAGTACAGGCAGTTCAAACGTACCGCACACCTCCGTATCGCATTGTCCACAAAACATCCGGCCCACTTTCAGAGGCGCGTCACAAGCCGGACACCGCAAGGGCAGTCTTCTTTTGATCTCGTTGTTCATAGGCTTCTTTCTTATTATTGTTTATACCGGACTAAAAGATTACTTTACAACAAAAGTATTCAATAATTCATAAATATGCAAGAAATAATAAATATTATTCATTATAAGATTAATATTATTCAATCAAAAAATATAATTATTCCAATCATCCTTGTTCCGGCATGATCCGGACAAAGGAGCTTAATTGACCGTCAGACACCTGCATGTAAAGAAATTAAACTACTTTTGTGGCAAGACACTTAAAAACGAAACAAATTATATCATGAGAAAGAACAATCTGTGGATAACAGCCCTCGCGTTCGGGCTATCGTTATCGGCCTACGGGCAGGGCAGGCAGGAAGGCGGCATCTCGTCCGGGATGTTGCAGGAAATCAAGCAAGCCTACAAAGGAACGCCGGCCGACAAAGCCATTCACAACGCGATCGCGGGCAACGACATCAACCGCCTGGCCGTCGACAACGATAGTAAAAACAATTTCGACACCTACTTTTCCGACAAGGTGAACAGCAAAGGGATCACGAACCAGAAATCCTCCGGCCGTTGCTGGTTGTTTACGGGGCTGAACGTGATACGTGCACAGGTCATCGCCAAGTATAACCTGCCGGAATTCGAACTCTCGCAGAACTACAACTTCTTCTGGGACCAGCTTGAGAAGGCCAACCTTTTCCTGCAAGGGATCATCGACACACGTGAAAAGCCGATCGACGACAAGATGGTGGAATGGCTGTTCAAGAATCCGATCGGAGACGGCGGACAGTTCACCGGTATCTCCGACAACCTGATGAAATACGGCATCGTCCCTTCCGGCGTCATGGTCGAGACCTATAGCAGCGACAATACCGGCCGCATGTCCAACCTGATCGGCCTGAAACTGAAAGAATACGGATTGGAATTGCGCGACGCCAAAGGCTCGAAACCGGAAACACTGGCAAAACGCAAGACCGAGATGCTGGGCGAAATCTACCGTATGCTGGTCCTCAACCTCGGAGAACCGCCTACGAAATTCACCTGGACACGCAAAGACGCAAGCGGCAAACCGGTCGAGACAAAAGAATACACCCCGCAATCGTTCTACCGGGAATTCGTGGGCGAAGATTTGAAGAACAACTATGTCATGCTGATGAACGATCCGAGCCGCGACTACTATAAATTATATGAGATCGACTTCGACCGCCATGCCTACGACGGCAAGAACTGGACCTATGTCAACCTTCCGATAGAAGATATCAAGGAAATGGCGATCGCCTCTATCAAAGACAGCACCATGATGTATTTCTCTTGTGATGTAGGCAAATTCTTCGACCGGGGGCGGGGTGTACTGGATGTAAACTATTATGATTACGGTTCGCTGATGGGCACGACTTTCGGCATGGACAAGAAGCAACGCATCCAGACCTTTGCCAGCGGTTCTTCCCACGCCATGACCTTGATGGCGGTAGACCTCGATGCCGGCGGCCGGCCGAAGAAATGGATGGTGGAAAACAGTTGGGGGCCGGGAGCCAACAACGGACACCTGATCATGACGGACGAATGGTTCGACGAATACATGTTCCGCTTGGTTGTCGACAAGAAATACATCACCAACAAGGTCAAGGACGTACTGAAGCAAACACCGACCCGCCTGCCGGCTTGGGATCCGATGTTTGCTGAAGAAGAGTAAAAGGGAATTTTCAATTGTCAACAGTCCCGAAGGGGAGCGTGTATCGTGATCCAGACGCCCTCCCCTTCGGGGCGTGCCTTCAAAGCCTTCATCAGGCGGTGAAGCCATAGGCGTGAATCGATAAGGGCGGGTTCATGCCCTTCCGCATCCCGCGCCTGCCCGACCAAGATACACCCCGCGGTGTCGTTGCGGTCGTTCCCCGCATGGATGCGGATTCCCTCGAATCGGGGGACATGAAGCAACAGGGGGAGCCAACGGGCGAATTTAGGCGAAAAGGTAACCACCACCGGATAACGTCCTTCGGGGATAGCGGTTTCCCCCGCGATCTTGCGTCCCGGATGCCCGGGAGCGATGTCGCGCCAGACCGGTTCCAATGTATCACAAAAATAATTACCGTCTATCGCCAGGCAGCCCGTCGTACAGGCCTTATGCTTGATTGTTCTTGTCAGTGTCAGTTCCATAAGATTTATATTTTAATTCCGATTTCACTTATATTTCAATTTTTGGTAATTGTCATTTGTCATTATTGTAATGTAATGGCGGCATCTCCATTGGTTGAGCATGTTCCGGGTCCCTCCGGCATCCATGCCCTGGCTTTGGCGGATACGGATGGCATCGGCAATGGTGAACGGGTCAGGTAGCATTTCCAACAGGTTGCGCCTTCCTCGCTTAAGGGTTTCACCCTCGCGCGTGTCGCGCATTGCCGTTTCGGTATCTGCCCCGAAAAACTCCATTTTGCACCACATGTCATACTCCATGCTCCAACGAATGAAATCCTCGATCGTTTTATCCCACCGGCATCCGTGTGCCACATAGAGCACGCACGCCTTCAGGTAAGCGATCACGCCCGCACGGAACGAAAGGTTCTCGAACACGCGCGACTGGGTCAACCGGGCTTCTTCGGCATTTTCCTCCTTCAACTTTTCCGCCAGGCGGAACGCTCCGGGACAATCGACAAGCCCGGTAGCACGCGTCAGGTTTTCGATATAGGGGCGGATCGATTCATCGAAAGCGGCATCATAAGACCCATAGACCGGCATGTCGGCGCCGATTTCGCGTTCGGGGATCGTACAAAAATTGATGCGCGAAACAGGCCCGTCTGTCAACACCCGCGAGAAGTAACGCTTCCCCTTTTGGACGGTCGTGGCGGCATTCCAATTGAAGCGGATAGTGACTTTCTCGGTGATCGATTGCGTGCCCACGCGGGTCTGCCCGTACCGGTTGCCGGGGTCGAACGCCAGGCACATGATCTGAAATTGCTGGCCTCCGCGCCCTGTCCCCCTGAGCGCGTCGAACTGGTCGATCTCGTTCATCTTCGTATAGAGGAAATGCCCGGCGGCCTCGGCCGTTCGCATCACGAAAGCGGGGTTCGTCATGTCGGCATCTATCTCCTGTATCACCAAGCCTTCAGGACGTTTGCGCTTGTCCTTGTTCGCCCCTTTCGAGTTGACTTCGTCCTTCCATTCACGCTCGCGGCGTAGGTTTTCTTCATCCCGGCGGCGGATGTCAGCCATGATGCGGTTGATCGGTTCGGAGATGCAATCCTTTCCGGCCCCGGTCCCGGCCATGAGGACGTTCATCAGGGTTGCTTCGTGCTCCACATTGTCGATATAGCGGAAGCGAACGCGCCAAAGGTGTGCCGCCAAGGGGGGAAAGATGGCGTGCGCCACCGCCGGCTTGTAAAGGTCGGGCGTACCCGAGAGAAGCAACTTCACTAAGGGAGGCAATTTCTCCGGCATCGGTGGAGGCAGGCGCCGCCCCTCCCCTTGCCCTTCTTCGAAGGGGTCCGCTTCCGCCTTTTCCCTCTTTTCGGCACACCGGATGGCATCTTTCAACACCTTCGGCATATCGGAACAAAACTTCGAGGCGCAGGCCGAATGAATCACCCCGCGCATTTCCTCTTCCGGCAAATCGAAGCGGGGCATGACCTTCAACAACAATCGTTCGTCGTTATCTGTAATGTAGCGCAAATGGCAAGCCAATTTGTGCAACTTGGTGTTACGTTCTCCTTGTACGGGTTCGCCCCCCATGATGGCGAACCATTCGGCGATGATGTCGGCATAAGAAATGCCTTTGAATTTCATTGGTTCCTCCTCCTTTTCCGTCTCCTGAAGGGGGCGGCAAGGGAGAGGGGGCTCCTGTTCTTTTGCCGCCCCCTTCAGAGGACGGTCGGCGAAGAGTTTCTCCCGGTCGAGGTAGAGGATATAGTCTTCGGGGACGACAAACGAGCATCGCGCCAAATCCTTGACCGCCCCGTCGTAGTTCTCATCCCCCAACCGTCCGCTCATCCATTTCTGCGCCCCGGGCAGGTCCATCCCTTCAGGGATGACGAAAAAGAAGCGCAATCCCTCGCTCGAGGGGGTCACATGTGCCAGGACGATGCCGAGCTCCGCCGCTCTCCCCTCCACCTTCCGGGCGAAATAGCCGCGAGGGTCGGCAATATGGTCGATGTCGTACATCGATAATCCGCTCGGCACGGCATCGGCATTCAAACGGCGTCCGTTCTTGAAGGTGGCATGGGGCGTGATGACGGGCAGCGTCTTCTTGCGTTCGGCCTTGAAAGTATCGAAGTCTTCTTTCGACATTTCTCCCCTGCGTGCCTTTTCCAATGCATCTTCTATCTCGGCACAGATCCTGCCTACCCACGGATAACGGATCGCCTGGTCGAACAATTCGGGGGTACAGACCTGCACCACCCTGCTTTTTACGTTATTTGATATCCCGAAACTCATAAAATTCTTTTATATTAAAATGTTTACGTATTTTTGTGTAAAATTTTCGTTCCCATTAAAATACGGGAGTATCCGTGTTTTTTAATGGATTTATAGATTAAGGCAGATTGCCCGGGATGGGTCATCTGCCTCTTTTTTTTCAATGATAACGTTCGATGGTGTCGAGCACGTCGTCTACGAAACCGCTTGCCTCGCGGCTTTCGTCTTCGATGGCCTCGGAAGGGATGACCCCCGACTCGTCGAGGCTGACGTGCAGGGTAAGGCGTACCCGCTTGTCATTCACACTCACGCGGCCGTGGCGCAGACGGACGTATTTCGAGCCGGCGGATTCGGCGTCGCGGCGGACATGCTCGTTGAAGTTCCCCTCCTCCGGCGTCACCAACCCGATAGAGCCTTGCACGCGGCATCTTCTATCCACCATCCGGCGATACGTGCTGTCCGGGATTTGAATTTTCAGTTCCATACGATTTTATGTTTTATGATTTATGATTTATGATTTTTGTCCGCCCGTTCAGATCAATTTCGTGATGACGATCTGGTTGTCAAAACGTTCCGCCCCGTTCTTGTCGGTATAGCGGCGGGCACGCAAGAAACATTGTACACGATGGGTAGCGTTCGGATCGAACTCGCCTGCTCCGACTGCCCCCTCGCCCTGTATTTCTGCGTAGAACTCGTCGATGCCGTCCGTCAGGTGGAAGCCCCGGCTGTTAAAGGTTCTCGACTGCCCGTCACGGTCGGTGTAGGTCCGGGCTTGAAGCGGATACTGATGCAAAATAGTTACATACTTTTCCATGTTGCTTTATTTGTTTACAGGTCGGGAGCATCCAAAATGAAAATGCCCCCGTGAACCGGTTTGATCCGGTCACGGGGGCAAAGATAATACCTCAAGAAGAGGCAAAACTGCTACGGGGTTGGCACGCCGTAGCAGGTACAGGTGAGAAAATTGCAGCTGAGGGGACTCAGCTCAATACACTTTTCAATTTATCTAAAAAACGTAATGTTTTCTTTTGTGATTGCGCCTTGGCGTTGGCGCCCCGGAGCGTTTCGGGCTTCATCTCCCACAGGTCTCCGAACACCTGCCAGAGGTTCTTGATGCCAAGCCGCGTGGCAAGCATGCCTGCCAGCACTCCCTTTTCAGCGTTGGAAAGAGCGAGGGGCTTGTTATGCTCGTCGAGGATGCCCGCCTCTGCCAGCTTTCGAAAAAGCTCGCAGGCTTGTACGGTCGAAAGAGGGGAGTCCGCCGCATCTTCACCCTTTTCCCTTTCACTTTTCACGTTTCCTCTTCCGGCATTCGCCTCTCCGCTTCCACCGGCATTGATGTAAACGTTCGTATTGTCGTGGATTTCGAACATCGGCGCGTTGAAGGTCACCGGCGCGTTGAACGACATTCCCGGTATCCTCCCCGAAGTTTTATCCTCTTGTTTCTTCTCTTCCATATTCATTCCGTTTTCCCGATATTGACCGTTCCGTTGCCATTCACATCACACAGGGGCTTGTTGAATTGCACCATCGGCGCCGGATCTTTCGTGCCGAGGTGGTTAAGCCGGTCGCGGTCGGGTGACGAGGCTGTCCGGAACATCTTGAGGAGGAAAAAAGCGAGTTTCCTGACCTCCTCGTTTTGCGAAGCAGGGTATTCCTCCAACATGGAAATGCATTCCGCAAGCGAATGGCGTTCCGTTTGCCTCCACAAATCGAAATCGGCCTTCAGAAGGTCCACCTCCTTCCGCAAATCTTCCACCTCCCCGTCTTTCAGAGCCGTTTCTTGGCGCAACCTCACGAGGGCTTCCGATAGCTTCTTTACCGCATCCTCGAGGATCGCTATCCGCTTGTCCTGCTTGTAAATCTGCTCGTTCTGACATTCGTTCTGCTCCAAAAGCTGTTTTACGCGCCTTCTCAGATAATCCGCACGTTCTTCTTCCGGGGCCTTCTCGAGCAAGGCCTGGAATTCCGGAAAAGAATCAGCCAGTTCTTTTGTGTCCAGATGCATAGCTTCCCCGATTTGTTCTAACAGGGTCTCTGTCGGTACATGGGTTTCCATACTCTCGAGTTTTTCAGAAAAGTTCCGCCCTCTCACTTGAGCGGGCTACCAAGAACCAATCTCTACGGCACAAAGTTAAGGAAAAAAATCATATACGTCATCTTTTTTAATCATTACATGACAATAATGACAATAATGACAATTACAATAATGCAAGAGAGAGAACAAAGAAGACTTTATATTATATATATATATAAATATATATATATATAATATAACCCCTATAAGGGGGGGGGGTGATCCCCCGATATGTTTATTGTAGTTGTCATTATTGTCATTATTGTCATTCCACTTCTTAGGGGGGAGCAAACGGCCGAAGAGGCAAAACATAGTTTTATCCCCCGCAAAACCCTATTTTCAGGGGGGGAAACCTGAATTCTGTCTTTGTTAACATATTTTTACGCCTTAACCCCCTTCCGGATTTGCAAAAGGGGTATGGCGACCCATATATTTGCATTATCAAATCAAAAAAAATTCACTAACCCTTAAACTTAAAAACATCATGGCAACAGGAACATTGAAATTCAAAAAAGTGCAGATGAAGACCCGCGCAAAGGATGCGGAGGGCAAATACGTCGAACAGGAGAAATGGTACGGACGCGCCGCACAGGACGGCACGGTCGAGTTCGAAGACTTTGTCACCCACATGAGCGAACACAACTCCCCCTATTCGCGTGGCGTGATCCACGGCGTGCTGACCGACATGCTGGATTGCCTCAAGGAGATGGTGCTGGAAGGCAAGAGCGTCCGCTTCGGCGACATCGGCCTCTTCTCCATCGGAATGAGCTCCGCCCCCGCCGACTCGCGCGACGACTGGACGGCAACGAAGGTGAAAGGCGTGCACCTCATCGTCCGCAACACGAAAAAATGGAGCAATGCCGAACTTCGCAAGAAGATCTCCTTCCGCGAACTGCCTTCCTACGACGGCGGCGAGCCGGCTCCGGGCGGCGGCGGCGAAGAGGAGCGTCCGGGAGAACTTTAGGAAATTAAAAATTAAAAATTAAAAATTAAAAAATAAGAGTGGGGATTGGGGGGGATTGATTTTTTGGGCAATGCCTCGGTTTCTTATTCTTTAATTCTTTAATTCTTTTTAATTCTTTAATTATTTTTTAACTCTTAATTATTAATTCTTAATTTAAAAACAACATGAGCGAAAAGAGCAAAAAAGACATCTGGAAGTTGATCATCCAGACCATCATCACGATCCTGACCGCTATCGGGACTTCACTGGGAGTAACCTCCTGCGTATAGTCTCATCCCCTTAAGGCAAAGAGAGAGATCCCCCGGGAGGCGCCCCCGGGGATCTTCATCCATCCGTTTTTTTTATAAATAACTATTTTTACAACCCGGCATATATAAATAAAACATATATTTGTATTGCCTTAAATACTGACAATCATGGCTAATATCAAATTGAACATCATCCCCAATGCAAGAACTGTTACAACAGCAGTAAAAGAAAGCGCAAGTTATTTCCTGTGCCCGGCAAATACCGTTATGACAGGACGTTACCATACCGGCGACGAAAACGGGCAAACCCAGTATGAGTATGCGACACTAAAAGCCGTAGATGAGAACGGAATACCGGTTTCGGGAACAATTACGGTCGAAGATGTAAAATGGGACTCCCCATTGAAAGAATCTTCCGGAAATGGTTATGACGCACCGGCAAACCGTGTCATAGTAGGCCGCCAGCATCATGGCGATGAAAACGGGCAAACGCAATATGCAACAGCCATCATCAAATTTAACGGAGAAGCCACATACGTGGAAAATTCCTTATCATCCAGTGCTATAAAAGAGTCCTCGGGTATTTGGTTCAAAACAAATTCCGAGCGAGTAATAATAGGGAGACACCATAGCGGCGATGAAAACGGGAATACATTTTATTATAGCGGGGTTATTACGACCCAATTCGACCCGGAAGAAAATATCCGGGTAATCGTCGCCTTGCATCCCGATGAAAAATATTATCCGATGGAACCGCTTGAGTTTATTAAAAGATCAAGATTCCGCAGACATGTTTCGGGAGGATCGGACGACGGATATAACAAAAACACACGTTCATTCGTGAATGGCGATAGCCATGCTCCAGAATATTACGACATTCCGGTATCAATCATCAACACATTCTATATCGCGGATTTCCAGAAAAATCTAAGACCGCGAGACGATAACAGCCTCGGAATCGGAGAAGTTTTCTTACAACCGGATGACCATCCGGTTGGTGACAAAACCCCCACCGGCAAAGTACCTGTTTTCACTCACTCGTCCACTTATGTAAAAGACGGGCAAACAAGAGAACGAAAGGAGTTTTGGATGTTTTACGGCTACAACAGTGTAGAAAGCGGTCTTTTTAGAGGAGAGCACCAGGGGGATTGGGAAAGAGTCACGTTGGACATCTATAATTACAAAATAGTTGGAGCCTGGCTGGATCATCATGGCGATTCTGTATATTATACAACTAACCAGCTTGAAATCACAGAATCCAATGGCGTTCAAACATTAAAAGTTTATAGCGCAATAGGATCGCATGCTACATACGAAGGTGTTGGAAGTTTTGACAAACCGTTGGTAGCTAATGATCACACCGGCAATGGTTATCAATGGGAAATTACCAAAAAGACAGCAAACCTGAATGATCAACCGTGGAAATATTATGCCGGCGCATGGGGAGAAGTCGGTATGGCAAAATATAGTACCGGTCCTTTAGGCCCTTGGTATAAAAGAATGGATTTTTAATCTTATCAAATGATATGAAACAGAAAACAAGCAGGGGCGGTTCGCGAACCGCCCTTGCCATCATCGGATTCTTACTATTTTCAATCTGCATATACGGGCAAAAGCCCGTATATGCCGGTATGGAGACTGGACTAAATGCAGAAAAACGTCCTTCTTACAAACTGACACCGGAATGGAAGAGACACAAAACATGTCAAGCGTGGGGATGGACCGCATTGGGAACCGGAACCGCCATGATGATGTATGGTTTTTGGGCAAGGAGCATGGAAAGGGACGATGTGGCTAAAAGTACCTCCAAATACGTAGCCTTAACCTATATCGGTGTCGCCGTAACCGCCGCAAGCGTCCCGCTTTTCGTCTTTTCAATCAAGAACAAGAAGAAAGCCCGTTCGCTCAGGCTGGGAAGCGGCTCCCTGGCTTACCCCTTGCCATACGGATCTGACCTTACATCAAGCCCTGCATTGTCCATCGGATTTGATTTTTAACCGGAATCATCCAAAACGAATATTCACGGCGGGCAGGTGTGATCGTATATTCCGGATGGGTTTGGGCGCCCCAGGTATTGTCGCCACCGACACCCATCTGCCGGTTGTCGATGTTCAGCCAGACCATGTCTTTCTTTTCGATGCTGCCGCCATGAATGTGCTTCGTCATGGAGGGGACATAGTAGAGATCCTCGATCGGGAAATTCCAGGCGCTGACCTGCAAAGGTTCCTGGGGCGAGCGGATCAACAGACCCTCGCCCGAAGCGTTTTGCAGGGCGACCCAGCGGACATCCGTCTTATTCGCCGTTTCTTGGGCACGGACATACGGGTGATATTGTTCCCAAACGGTCGATTCATACAGGTCGATATCGGCCGCTGATTTGCGGTCCCAATAGTTTTCGTGCGGGCCGCGGCCCAGCCAGGTCATCCGGTCGTATTCGCCATTCAGAATCATCCTCATGCCGAAACGGGGCATTTCCGGCAAGGCCTTATCGCCCGGCGTAAAGCTCAAAGTCGTTCGGACGGCTCCATCGGGATAGACGACGTAGGTAACCGTGCAAGCCGATTCCTGCGCCGGCATCGTATAGGAGGCACGGATCGTCACCGTCCCCTCGTGCGGTGTTTCATGTAGAGACATATCCGTCAATTGCAACTCGTTTCCCGCCTGCTTCCAGGTTCCACAACGCTCCAACATGCCGTTCGCCACATCGTTATCGGTCAGCGGACGCCAGAAATTCGGGCGAGGGCCGGCTTGCAGGTATTCTTTTCCTTTCACCTTCCAACTGGTCATCTCTCCCGTCTTCCGGGAAAAGGCAAGAACGGAGGAAGAGGCGGTCACCGTATAACCGTCCGGCGTCTCATCCACTTTTGCCAACTCCTTAAAGGGGCGGTTGGGGATCTCTTCTTCCGGCTCCTTAAGGGGTCGGCAAGGAAGTTGCCATTGCTCGGATGCAGCCAAATGCCCTTTGGGAACCAAGGGGGACGCCTCCTTCGTGCAAGCGGAAAGATGCAGGAAATACTCCGTTCCGGGTTTGCCTTCGATAGCCGGGAGGGGCAACGTGACGACAACCGAGGCATGAGGCGCGATCACCGGGACATCGAGTTTGCCTTCGTACAAGGTCTGTCCATCCGCCTTCACCTTCCAACCGTAATCATAGACATCGGAAGAGAGGAAATCGTGGCGGTTCGTGACCTTCACCTGGTTCGGCGAGAAGGGGACACCTTCGAAGTGCATATATTGATAGACCTTCTTCACTTCATGGATGTGCGGATGCAGGGTGCGGTCGGCCGCCACCAGGCCATTGGCACAGAAGTTGGAATCGTTGACAATGCCGACGAAACCCATATCGCCGCCGTATGCCCATATATCCTTGCCTTTCCGGTCTTTGACGGCAAACGTCTGGTCTACCCAGTCCCAGATAAAGCCGCCTTGCAGGTGGTCATATTTATAGATCAGCTCCCAGTAGTCGCCGAGGTTGCCGACACTGTTCCCCATCGCATGTGCATACTCGCAAAGGATCAGAGGACGCTCCCGGCGCTGGTTCACCCATTGGCGGAGCAGCCAGATACGCCCGTACATCGGGCAATAGATATCGGACAGGCCTTTCACGCCTCCCCCTTCGTATTGGACGGGGCGGCTGGCGTCGCGCCCTTTCGTCCAGTGGTAGATCGTCTCGAAATGTTTCCCGTAGCCGGACTCGTTTCCCAAGCTCCAGGTGATGATGGCCGTCACGTTCTTATCCCGCTCCACCATCCGCTCCATCCGTTCCATGAAAGGGATTTCCCAACCGTCCATATTGGCAAGCGTACCGTCCGGATGGGCTTCCATGCCGTGCGATTCGAGATTCGCCTCGTCGACCAGGTAGAGACCGTATTCGTTGCAAAGCTCGTACCACTCTTCGTTGTTCGGGTAGTGGCAGCAACGGACGGCGTTGATGTTGAACTGTTTCATCAGGCGGATATCCTCGACCATGCTCTCCACCGAGACGGTACGCCCGCGGTGCATATCGTGTTCATGCCGGTTCACCCCCTTGATGAGGATAGGCGTGCCGTTGACCAGGAGCATGCCGTTCTTTATCTCCACTTTCCGGAAGCCGAAACGCTGGGTGAACGATTCCGTCACCTTGCCTTTGCTATCCAGGGTATTGACGACTAAGGTATAAAGATGGGGCGTCTCCGCCGTCCAGCGTTTAACATCCGGAAAGATCTCTGAGAAAGACAACAAAGTGTCTGCCGCATGCCTGACGGTAAGGCGGCCGGAAGCCAACTCTTTAGTGCCATCCAGCACCTTTACCCCTACGGATGTGCCTTTCGCCAATGAGCGGCTATCCATCGTAAAGTCGATATCGAGCGTCCCATCCTTATATTGGTTCTCCAGATCGGCACGGATCTCGAAGTCTTTGATACGGGATTTCGGACGGGCGATCAGCATCACGTTCCGCTCGATCCCGCTATACTTCCAGTAGTCTTGTCCTTCCAGATAGGAACCGTCGCTATAACGGTAGACTTCCACCGCCAGCCGGTTCTCGCCGGGTTTCAGGTATTTATTGATCAGGTATTCGGACGGAAGGCGGCTATCCTCGCTATAGCCTACGAAACGGCCGTTCACCCAGCAATAATAAGCCGATTCGACTCCCCCGAAATGGAGCAGCACGTCCTTCCCCTTGAAATGTTCGGGAACGGTGAAGGTCGTCACGTACGAGCCAACCGGATTATACTCTTGCGGCACATAAGGGGGATTGGCGGGGAAAGGATAGCGCGTGTCCGTATAGATCGGCGCGTCGAACCCTTGAAGCTCCCAACTGCCCGGCACTTCGATCTCTTTCCAGCCGGAGACATCGAAACCTTCTTCGTAGAACGAAACGGGACGGGAAGCCGGGTTCACCGCGAAATGGAACTTCCACGTTCCGTTCAGCGACTCGCGGCGTTCAAGCGTCGCGTCTTTCTGCAAAGCGGCCCTTTCCGAGGCGTACGGCACGAAATGGGCATGGATCGGCTCCCGGTTGATCTGGTTTACGCGCTGGTTCTCCCACTCTCTATGTTGGGCTTGTCCGGTTAACGCGAACAACAAAAGCGCACTGATGACGGATAGTTTGTGTTTCATGATAGCAAAAAATCTAAGTATTCGGGACGAAGATACGGAATAATATTCAATCTTTTCCCCTATCCGAAGTTTTTCAGGAGCAAGCGCACTCAAATATTGCCTTATATAAATAAAGAACCAGGTTCGCGGATGACGCGGATGAAACGGATGAAAGCGGATTTAAATTATTTTATCCGTTAAAATCCGCCCGATCCGCGTCATCCGCGAACCTGGTTCTTTAATGTATCATCCGCGTCATCCGCGAACCCGGTTCTTAAATGTTTCATCCGCGAACCCGGTTCCTTAATGGAACATTTGGTTCAGTATTATAGCGGCAACTCCTTTAATATCCGATCCGTCACCCCTGCATTACCGCTCACAAACAGTCCGGCATTCCCGCCGGCGGCATCCAGAACTTCGCGATAGGTCAGCAGTTCATCCATTTTATCGTTGAACTCATCCTTCGATGCGACCGAGAATCCCCCGCCCACCTTGATCAGGTCACGGGCTTCCCTGAACTTCCGGTACCGTGGACCGAACAACACCGGAATGCCGTAGACCGCGGCTTCCAGCGTATTATGGATGCCGGCTCCGAAACCGCCTCCGATATAGGCGATCGTCCCATACCGATAGATGGAAGACAACAACCCGAAACAATCCACGATCAGGCAGTCTTTCCCTTCAAGCAGGTCCTCGTCCAGCATCACATCGGTCAGGCGGACGGACGGGCGTTTCAACAACGACTCGATATACATCAGATGCTCCCGGTGAATCTCGTGCGGGGCGATGATCAGCTTCATCTCCGGATGCTCGTTGAAATAAGGGATCAGTATCTCCTCGTCTTGCGGCCAGGTACTCCCGGCGATCAAGATGAGACTTTTCCCCCCGACGAATTGTTCGACTTCAGGCAACTCACGCGCCCGATCGCGCACGTCGAGCACCCGGTCGAAACGGGTATCGCCGCAGACCGTCACGTTGCGGATGCCATATTGTCCGAGCAGTTCCTTCGAACGGTCGTCCTGCACGAACAAATGCGTGAAGCAGTGCAACATCTTCCGGTAAGGAGCTCCGAACCATTGGAAGAACAACTGGTCGGGACGGAAGATCGCCGATATGATATAAACCGGGATTCCCCGCTTCTTCAACTCGCGCAAATAGTTCCCCCAAAACTCATACTTGATGAAAACAGCCATGGCCGGATTCGCCAGATCCAGGAACTTCTTTACCCGGTAAGGCGTATCGAAAGGCAGATAGCAGATCACATCCGCCCCGTTATAGTCTTTCCGCACTTCATAGCCCGAGGGAGAAAAGAAAGTAAGCAAGATCTTATATCCCGGATATTGCGCCTTGATCTTTTCGATCATAGGACGTCCCTGCTCGAACTCTCCCAACGAAGAGGCATGGAACCAGATGTACCGGGCGTTCCGGTCTATCTCCTCACGCAAAAGGCGATTCGTCTTCCACTGGCCGAAACGCATCAGGCGTGCCTTCCGGTGGAAAGGAGAAATCAGAGCGACGATAAAGGCATAGAAATGTATGAGTAAGCTGTACATAAGATTAAAAACCGCCCCCTTTCAACTGCTCTATCGCACGCTGGATACGGCGGATCGACTCTTCCTTCCCCAGGGCTTCCGTTATGTCGAAGATATGCGGGCCTTTGCCTTCGCCGACCAGGGCCAGGCGGGTCGCATTCATTATATTCCCCAAATGGTAGCCCTTGCTTTCGATCCAGGCTTTTACCTCCTCTTCCGTACCTTCGATATCGAACGGCTCACGCGTGCGGAGCACTTCGACCAGTTCGGCAAGTTGTACGGCACTGTCTTCCTTCCAACGTTTTTTACGCGTCTTTTCGTCATATTCCGTCGGAGCGATGAAGAAGAAGGAACAGAGATCCCACAGATCCTTGATGAAGGTGGCACGGTCTTTCATCATGGCTACGACCTTCTCCACGTAGGCCGGGTCGGCTTTCACGCCGTGGCTTTCGAGGATCGGCATAAAGAGGGCGGCCGCTTCCTTATTGTCCATAGCCTGGATATAGTGATGGTTGAACCATTTTCCCTTTTCATAATCGAACTTGGCCCCGCTCTTGCTACAACGGCTCAGGTCGAAGCAGCGGATGAGTTCGTCCATGCTCATCACTTCCTGGTCATTGCCCGGATTCCATCCTAACAGGGCCAGGAAGTTGACAACCGCTTCGGGCAGGTAACCGCTCTCGCGATAGCCTGAAGAGACTTCGCCGCTCTTCGGGTCATGCCATTCCAACGGGAACACGGGGAAGCCCAGGCGGTCGCCGTCACGTTTGCTCAGCTTGCCGTTGCCTTCCGGTTTCAGGAGCAAAGCCAGGTGTGCGAAGCGGGGCATCGTGTCTTCCCATCCGAAATAACGGTACAACAGCACGTGGAGCGGGGCGCTCGGCAACCATTCTTCACCACGGATCACATGCGTCACTTCCATCAAGTGGTCGTCCACGATATTGGCCAGGTGGTAAGTGGGCAGCTGGTCGGCCGATTTATATAAGACTTTGTCATCCAGGATGGAAGAGTTGATAATCACTTCGCCACGGATCAGGTCGTTCACATGGATGTTTTCATCCGGTTCGATCTTGACGCGGACCACATACTGGCGGCCGGCATCGATCAAGGACTTCACCTCCTCCTCGGAAAGGGTCAGCGAGTTGCGCATCTGCATGCGGGTGGATGCATCATACTGGAAATTGGGGATTTCCTTCCGTTTGGCTTCCAGCTCTTCAGGCGTGTCGAATGCGATATACGCGTGGCCGGCCTCCAGCAGCCGATCGACATACTTCTTGTAAATATCCCTGCGTTCGCTCTGGCGGTAAGGGCCATACTCGCCTCCGAAGCCGACACCTTCGTCGAACTTGATGCCCAACCAGGTAAGCGCTTCTATGATATAGGCTTCCGCTCCGGGGACGAAACGTTGCGAGTCGGTATCTTCGATACGGAGAATCAGATCTCCACCCTTCTGTTTGGCAAACAGATAATTGTATAAAGCCGTACGAACACCTCCGATATGCAAGGCTCCTGTGGGGCTCGGTGCAAACCGGACTCTAACTTTCCTTTGAGTCATAATTCTTTCATTCTATAATAATGCGGCAAAAGTAGCCCTTTTTTTTCTCTTAGTAAACTTTTTTATGTACATTTCGCCTTTCAATAAACAGAACATTATGAAAGCAAAGAACTATAGCATACATCCGAGTGTCTATTTTATCGTAGCGGCCTTGTTGATCGCTTACTTCTTTCCACGGGAAGGGAAGTTCCGTTACCAGTTCTACGAAGGGAAACCCTGGCGGTACGGGTTGCTCACCGCTCCGAGCGACTTCCCGATCTACAAGACGGATGCGGAAGTAGAGGCCGAACGCGATAGCGCCTTGGGGAAGTTCGAGCCCTATTACCGGCTGGATGCCACGATCGAATCCGAAGAGATAGACAAACTACGCGCCGACTATCGGGGCACGCTGAAGAACCGGGCGACCCCGGCCTATATGCAATATATCGAAAACAGCCTGCAAAAGCTATACCGGGACGGCATCATTTCGACCCAGGACATGGACGAGCTCAAGAAGGAGAAATATCCCCGCATCAACCTGCTCGCGGGCAGCGTCGCGCAGCCTCACTACAGCAGCGAGTTCTTCACGGTCAAGACGGCGTATGAGTTTATCATCAACAATTGCCCCTCCCGCCTGGACAGGTCGATCCTGCAATCCTGCGATATCAACAACTACCTGGTGGAAAACGTCACCTACGACAAGGCGATGTCGGAAAAAGTCAGGGAAGACATCCTGAACAGCGTCCCGCTGGCCAACGGCATGATACAGGCGGGAGAACGTATCGTCGACCGTGGCGAGATCATCGACAACCACACGTACAACGTGCTCCGTTCGCTTAAGATCGTACACGAGACCAAGTCCGGAGGCGCCCAGCGCCAAGGCATCATCATGGGAGGCCAGTTCGTGCTGGTATTCGGGATCCTCTTCTGCTTCTGGCTGTACCTGTGGTCGTTCCGGTTGAAGATCCTGCATAACAGGAGGAACGCTCTTTTCCTCGTACTGTGCGTGTTCGTGAGCTGCATCCTGACGGAGCTTTGCGTGACGTACGGGTTGTTCAATATCTATATCCTTCCGTTCGCCATCGTGCCGATTGTCGTACGCACGTTCTTCGACTCGCGTACGGCTCTGTTCACGCACCTGATCATCGTGCTGATCTGTTCGCTGATGGTGCCATTCCCGCACGAGTTCCTGCTGCTCCAGGTAATTGCCGGCATGGTCGTGACATTCAGCTTGCGGGATTTGTACGAACGTTCCCAGCTGATCCGTTGCGCCTTCTTCATCTTCATGTCCTACGCGCTCTGCTACATCAGCCTTTCCATCTATCAGGAAGCGGACTTGAAGAAGATCAACTGGATGATGATGCTCTACTTCGGCATCAACTTCATCCTGCTGATGTTTACCTACATATTAGTATATATGTTGGAAAAGACATTCGGCTATGTCTCCAGCATCACGCTGGTCGAGCTTTCGAACATCAACACGCCGATCCTGAAAAAGCTGTCCGAGACGTCACCGGGCACCTTCCAGCATTCCTTGCAGATGTCGATCTTAGCGTCGGAAGCGGCTGCCGCCATCGGCGCGAACGCGCAGCTCGTACGTACAGGCGCCATGTATCATGACATCGGCAAGATGGCGAACCCGGCGTTCTTCACCGAGAACCAGAGCAGTATCAATCCGCACGGCCAGCTATCGTTCGACCAAAGTGCGAAAATCATCATCAACCATGTGAGCGACGGTGTCAAGATCGCTGAAAAAGCGATGTTGCCGAAAGCCATCATCGACTTTATCCGCACCCATCACGGCCGCGGAAAAGCCAAATATTTCTATAACTCCTTCAAGAACCAGTATCCCGACCGCGAGATAGACGAAGAGGCTTTCACCTATCCCGGCCCGAACCCGTTCTCGAAAGAGACAGCCGTCCTGATGATGGCCGACTCGGTCGAAGCGGCCTCCCGTAGCCTGAAAGAGCACACGGAAGAAAACATACGCGCCCTGGTCGACAAGATCATAGACGGACAGATCGCCGACGGGCTGATGCGAGGCGCCCCGCTGACGTTCAAGGATGTCGAAACGATCAAGAATGTCTTTGTGGAAAAACTGAAGATCATGTACCACACGCGGATCAGTTATCCGGATCTGAAGAAGTAGGTCCAACGAGTTCCTCCAGCAACCCCGCGCAGGCATCCTCCAGCAGATCGAGGACCAGTTCGAAACCTTCCGCTCCGCTATAGTACGGATCGGGGACATAGTCATAGAGCTTGTTACGGGAATATTCCGTCATCTGATGTATCTTTCCCACGGATTCCAAATCCGGGGCTTTCCGTTTGAGATCGTCTATGTTGCGGTTGTCCATGCCGATGATCAGGTCGAAGTCGAAAAAATCGTCCGTACATACCGGACGGGAAACCGAATCCAACTTATATCCCCTACGGGCAGCATGCGAACGCATACGCGGATCGGCCTTTTCTCCTGCGTGATACCCGATGATGCCGGCAGAATCGATCTTGATCCGGCCGGCCAGCCCCGCATCCTGAACCAACTTCTTCATCACAGCCTCGGCCGAGGGCGAACGGCAAATATTCCCCAGACACACAAACAATATCTTATATTCTCCTTTCACCTCTCCCATCTTCCTTAATTCTTAATTCTTAATTCTTAATTTCTAAGCCGGATCCACATCATAGTGCACGATCAACTGCTTAAACGGCAAGTAGCGTTGCATTTCGGTGTGTACCGATTCCAGTATCTCGCGTACCGGAGCGATCGCGGCGGCGATCTCTATCTTTAGCACAATCTTCCGGATGTGAAGGGTCTGCACACGCGTGATCGGCGGAGTGACCGGTCCAAGCACGCGTTCGCCCAGGCGGCGACGCAGGTTTTCGGCGTATAAAGCCGATAGTTCCTGCAAAACGGAATCATTCCGGCTACGCAAGACAATCACGATCAAACGGTAGTAAGGCGGATAACGGAACAGGCTCCGCTCACCCAATTGAAGACGCACCATCTCCTTATAGGCGAAACGTTCCACCATCCGGATCAACGGATGGTCGGGCTGAGACGTTTGCAGGACAACCGTTCCCCGCTTATCCCGCCTTCCGGCGCGGCCGCTCACCTGTACCATCAACTGGAAGGCGCGTTCATGGGCACGGAAATCCGGGAAATTCATCAGGCTGTCGGCATTCAGGATACCGACCACGCTGACGTTGCCGAAATCCAGACCTTTCGACAGCATCTGGGTCCCGATCAATATCTGTGTTTTACCTTTCTCAAAGTCGGCGATAATCCGTTCATAGGCCGTACGGGTGCGGGCGGTATCGAAATCCAGACGCTCGACCTTGGCTGACGGGAACAGGGCGTCTATCTCCTCCTCCACCTTCTCGGTCCCGAACCCCATCGTGCGAAGTTCCGGACTCTGGCACTCCGGGCATTGGCGAGGCAACTGGATCTTGTATCCGCAATAGTGGCATACCAACTCGTTACGGAACTTATGATACGTCAGGCTGACATCGCAATTGACGCAATGAGGAACCCAACCGCACCCCTTGCACTCGATCACCGGAGCAAAGCCCCGGCGGTTCTGGAACAGGATCGCCTGCCCTCCCTTCTCCAACGCATCGCTCAACTTGTCTACCAGGACCGGCGAAAAGAGCGTGTCTTTCATGATCTTCTTGCGCCTCAGTTCCTTGATATCGACCGGCAGAATTTCCGGCATCAGCCGGTCGCCGTAACGGGTAGACAGTTCCACCAGACCGTATTTGCCGGTAGTGGCATTAAAATAGGAATCGATCGAAGGAGTAGCAGAGCCCAACAAGGTTTTCGCCCCATGCATACCGGCCAGCACCAAAGCGGCATTACGGGCATGATAGCGCGGGGCCGGCTCCTGCTGCTTATAGGTGTTCTCATGCTCCTCGTCTACGATAATCAAGCCTAAATCCTTGAAAGGCAGAAACAAGGAGGAACGGACGCCTACTACCAGCATCGGCTCGCCCGTATGCAATAAACGGTTCCAGACTTCCACCCGCTCGTTATCGGAAAATTTGGAATGATAGACCAGCAGCTTATCACCAAACAACTTGGCCAGCCGTTCCGTGATCTGGGTGGTGATGGCGATCTCAGGCAGCAGATACAAAACCTGGCGTCCCGTCTTCAGCACCTCGTCGATCAGCCGCATGTAAACTTCCGTCTTTCCGCTGGAAGTAACGCCGTGCAGCAGGCAGACTTCTTTCTCCCGGAAGACTTCGTGTATCTCCCCGTAAGCCTTCTCCTGCGCCGCGCTCAAAGGGTGAAGGGGCTGCAAACGGCAAACCGGGACCTGCAACCTTCCCACCTCTTTCTCATAACTTTCCAGCACGCCCCGCTTCAGCAGGCTGTCCAGTATAGCCGGCGAACAACCGCTGCACTCCAACAATTCCTTCTTCGACAATTCGCGTACCAGTGCCGGATTAAGCGCATGACTGAACTCCAGGAAACAGATCAGCAAGTGCTCCTGCTTCTTCGCCCGCCTGAAGTCTGCAAACACGGCCTGTAGTTTTCCTTCATCCTCATACGCCTCGGCAAGGCGGATAAAGGTCTGCTTCTTCGGCACAAAGCCCCGTTTCAGCTCCTCGCTCACCTCGACCGCCCCTTTAGCCATCAGGGAGGCGACAACCGGCACGACATTCCGCAGACCGGTTTTCTTCTCCAGCTCCGAAACAGTGAGTTTCAAGACGCCGGTAAAGGCATCCAGCACGGCCTGTTCATTCGGCCGCAAAGGGCCGTCGGCTTCAAACTCTTCATTATAGGTGACAGCCGTTTCACTCTCCAGTTTCAATCCGGAAGGCAAAGCCGCCTTGTAAACATCTCCTAATTTACACAGATAATAGGATGCGATCCATTTCCAGAAACGAAGTTGCGGCCGACGGAGCACAGGCGTGGCATCCAGCAGGGCATAAATCTCCTTCGTCTCGTACTGGCCGTCAGCCCCATGCTCGTGCACATCCATGACGATAGCCGTATAATAACGCTTCTTTCCGAAATGGACGATCACCCGGCAACCGGGCGTTACCGCCTGTTCCATATCGGGCGGTATGCTATAGGTATAGCTGTTCTCTAACGGAAGCGGGAGTATGACGTTTGCGTACTTCATATATTCATTAAGGCTCCAAAAATAATGAAAAGAAAAGTCATACACAAAAAAATCGCAAATTCCGCTCCTTGTTCGATGTTCAATCGAAAACAGGATTCTGAACCACCTCTCCCCATTCATATATCCAGACATTAACAGAGATCTTGGTCGGTTCGTCCGGTGTCGGGGGAACAGGATCGGGGTCGGGATCGGGATCAGGGTCAGGCACAGGATCGGGCACCGGGTCCGGATCAGGCTCTGCTTTGGGAATATTTGTAAAACTCTCTTCCGTAAAAGTGACGTTCAAGGCATACACATTATTCCGTTTGATAAAATTATGGTCATATCCATTCCTATCTATCCTATGCTTAAAATCAAAATAAATATATTTAGAACAGGATGGCAGCCGTAACCGACCAACCCCGGTTCTTGCCGTTCAAATCCAACTTGGATGCATTATAATCATCCGTCAAGCCGAGGGTGTAATTGAAGCCGACCTGCAAATGCTTGATCAGTTCCACACCGGCGCCCAAGTTCAAGCCGGCATTAAAGCTTTTAGCCTTCAACTGGTCTCCGACCGATCCCGGAATATCCCAGAACTTATCGCCGCCCACACGAAAACCGACATACGGACCGGCAGCCAGATATCCTTTGATAATAGGCAAACCGAATTTCCATTTCAGGTTGACCGGGACATCGATATAGTCATTCTTAATGTCTTTCTCGCTCTTCACGCCTATCCCTTTTTGCGAATAGAGGATAGCCGCATCAAAGCCGACTCCCATTATCGGAGCCATCACCTCCACCATCGGGCCGATATTGAATCCGGTCACATTATCCTTGCCGATCACCTCCTTGTTGAAATGGACAGACGAAACATTCAAACCGCCTTTTATACCGAACTTAATCTGGGATTTCGCAGGCATGGCTATCAATGTCATCACCATCAGCAACATAACCCCTACAATCTTTTTCATACCTGTTTTCTTTTATTAGTTAATATGAATTACAAATAAACGCACTTTTCCAATAATAAACAAATATCACCGCCTAAGTGTTGCCTAAGTTGAATTTCGACCGACTTCCAACAGTTATTTTCCTACGGACGGAGTAGGAACTTCCGTCCACAAAACCAGATTGATCCCATAATATTAGAAAGCATGAACCGGGGGGCGGAGCTCATCCCGCACGCAGATTCATGCCTCTTTTCCTAATTATTATGGCAAAATAATTAAAAACAAATAGATAGGCTACGGGAAACGGGGGATTAAGAAAGGCAAAAGCCTACGGCTTCACTGTTCTCTTCCGGCCTTTCCTCGAAGCCGTCGAAAAAATATGCGTTGCAGGTCTTCTGACTTACTTCCGGTATGAGCGCCTTCCCGACTCGCGTCAGTGGCATACAAAGAATTGCCCAATCCGTTTTGAAGCTTACAGCAGCGGGACTGTCCGGGATTTGCACCCGATTCCCTTTTAATCCTTTTCCGCAGATCGCGAAGCAGGAACAATGCATGGGACAAATATAGAGATATTTTCCATATATTCTTCATCTTCCTACAGAAAAAAAGTGAAACCGGTCCCGACTTGTTAGCCGTTGCGATAAGCCTCGACGGCTTCCCGGACGGAGCCGTACATCAACAGCAGATGGCGGGACTGGTGATAAGGAAGACCCAATTCCTCAGCAACCATGCGGGTTCCACGGTCTATAAGTTTCTGATTGGTGAGCTGCATATCGACCATCCGGTTCCCCTTGACCCGTCCGAGCCGGATCATGACGGAGGTGGAGATCATGTTCAGGATCATTTTCTGTCCCGTCCCGGATTTCATGCGGGAACTGCCGGTGACAAACTCCGGCCCGACAATCATTTCGATGGCGACATCGGCCACCGCCGCCATCGGCGAATCGGGATTGCTGGAAATGGAGGCGGTCAGGATGCCTTGTTCACGCGCTTTGCGAAGGGCACCGATCACATAGGGAGTCGTTCCGGAAGCGGCAATACCGATCACAGTATCCTTCGTATCGACCTGATGCTCCAACAATTCCTGCCAGCCGCGTTCCTCATCGTCTTCGGCATTCTCCACCGGATTCCGGAGGGCGGTATCGCCACCGGCTATCAAGCCGATAATCAGTGTGGGAGGCATCCCGAACGTCGGAGGGACTTCTGAAGCGTCCAAAACCCCCAACCGTCCGCTGGTCCCGGCTCCCAGATAAAAGATCCGTCCGCCCTGCTTCATGCGGGGAACGATCTGCAAAACCAATTCTTCTATCCGGGGGATGGCCCTTCGGACAGCCAACGCCACTTTCCGGTCTTCCGCATTGATCTCTTCGAGCAACTCCCGGACGGACATCCGTTCCAGGTCGTCATAGAGAGAATCCTGTTCTGTTATCTTGATGAACGACATAGCTTATTACAATTAGGAAAGGCAAAGCTACTAAAAAATATCAGATTCACATATCAGCCAACTTCAAGCAAACAGGCTTGCTTACCCGGATGTCTTTTCCCGTATCTCTCAATAAGCCGCTTTGCTTGTCTATAGCGTACACCTGCACGACATTACTGTCCCGGCAGGCGCAAAGCAGGAACTTGCCATTGGGAGTGATGACGAAATTACGCGGATGAATGCCGGTCGGCTGATAGCCGACCTTTGCCAGTTGCCCGTCTGCCGGATCGATGGAGAAAATCGCGATGCCGTCGCCTTTCAGACGGTTGGAGGCATACAGGAAACGGCCGTCCGGTGTGATGTGTATATCGGCGCTGCCGGAGACATGCAACGTGTCGGCTTCCACAAACCGGACCGGGGCAAGGTTGCCTTTGTCGTAATGCATGAAAGCGACGCGGCCCGAAAGCTCGCTGACCAGATACGCCCATTTCCCGTTCGGATGGAAAACCGTATGGCGCGGGCCTTCTCCCGCCGGCAAACTAAAAGAGGCAGGCGTTCCTTCCCGCAGGCTCAAACCCTTATCGGAAGCGACGATATCGTATTTATAGATCCGGTCCGTTCCCAAGTCGTTGGCATACAGAAAACGCTCATCCGGCGAGGCGTACACGCAATGCAGATGCGGGACTGCCTGGCGTTCGGAGCCCGGCGTTCCGCCTTCATACGCATAGACTTCAGCCGGTTGCAGAGTGCCATCGGCCGAGATCGGGAAAACGCTGATGCTACCGCCGTTATAATTGGCCGTGACAGCCATCCGGCGTTTGCTGTCCACCCATATATAGCAGGGAGCGCTCCCCTCCGTCTTCTGCTCGTTCAGCAAAGAAAGCGTCCCGGTATGTTTGTCAAACGAATAGGCGCATACTTTTGCATCCGGCACAGCCGTCTCACTTACCGAATAAACAAACTTGCCGTCCCGGCTCACCGCCAGATAAGACGGATCCTGAATGCCCGACAGGCTCTTCACCGGCTCAGCCGTCCCTTTCTCCGGATCGAACCGATACAGACTTATGCCCGGATCCGCGGCATCCGCATACGAACCGACAAACAAATACAACTCATTTTCGGGTGACGAGCACGCCGCCACTGCCATCGCCATCATACACAAAAAACCAGCCATCTTCTTCATACTCTATCATTCTTGATTATTTAGTTTTCACTTTCCTCATGATACCGGATCAGCCCTTGAACCGGACTTTGAACGATCGTTCCTAACCGAAGCCCGAACTCACGAGCCACCTCTTTCAATATATCCTGATAATACCAGGCAATGGAGCCTACCAGATGGACAGGATGATCCCGGCAACCATACTGCATGACGTTGCGGGCAAAGAACGCCCGGAAACTATCGCCTACCAGATTATATACAGCCGGCTCTTCCATATGCCGGAGCAAAAAAGGAGACAGACTTGCCAGGAAACGATTCGGGAAAGGTTGCTTATACACCTTTTCCATGATGACAGCCGGCGTCAAACCGGACTCCGCAAAGAAAGCCTTTTGCAAAGCGGCCGGCAACTGGTTCTTCAACACATCTCCGACCAGCAATTTCCCAAGTACGGCGCCACTTCCCTCATCTCCCAGGATAAAGCCTAACGGCGATATGTTCCGGACAATCTCCTTTCCGTCATACAGGCAGGAGTTGGAACCGGTCCCCAAAATACAGGCAATGCCGGGATGATGGCCGCAGAGGGCGCGGGCTGCTGCCAACAAGTCGCTGCCGACCTCCACCGAAACCGGCAGATAGTGCATGACGGAGCGGCGTAAAATCTCGTTCTTTTCCGGGAAGGCACATCCGGCGCCATAAAAGTAAACGGCCTCGATAGCATCATACTGCCTTATTTGAGGAATCAGGTTGTCCCTTATTTCGGCCGAAATCTCTTCTTCCGTCTGGAAAAAAGGATTAATCCCGCGCGTCCTGATCCGTTCCGTTTCGCGATTGCCGGACACAACGCTCCAATCGGTTTTCGTAGAGCCGCCATCCGCTATCAATATCGTTTTTGCCACCATACACAAAGCAAATATAATTAGTTATCTCCTTGTTTCTTCTTCCCAAATTCGGGATCGATCTTCAAGCAAGCCGTGACAAGCAATGTTACCAGGCAACATCCCATCACCCACCAGAAGAAGTTCTCGTAGCCCATCTGTTCCTGCAACCAGCCGGCTGCCATTCCGGGGAGCATCAGGCCTAAAGCCATAAAAGCCGTACAGACCGCATAATGCGCCGTCCTATGTTCTCCGTCGGAATAATAGATCAGATACAACATATAGGCCGTAAAGCCGAAGCCGTAGCCGAACTGTTCGATGAACACGCAAATGTTGACGATCCACAAATTATCAGGCAACGCACTGCTCAGATAGATAAAGACAGCGTCAGGCAGGGAAATCGCCAACGCCATCGGCCAGATCCATCTCTTCAATCCTCCCGTCGAAGCGGCGATGCCTCCCAATATTCCGCCCAACGTCAAACCGATCGTACCGATCGTCCCGTACACCAGTCCGATTTCAGTCGTCGAAAGTCCCAATCCTCCCACTTCGCGAGGATCGACCAGGAAAGGCGTTACCAGCTTTGCCAACTGAGCTTCCGGGAAACGGTACAGCAACATGAACAGGATCGCGACAAAGGCTTGTTTCTTCTTGAAAAAAGAGGCGAAAGTCGCGAAAAACTCTTTTAGGATCGTGGAAGGAGTCACCGTCGCTGAAGGCCTATCTCCTTTCGGCAAAGGAAGTATATACCGGTGATACAGGAACAAAGCCAAAAACAGCCCGCCTAAAATAAAGAACGTAACCGACCAGGCAAGCGGAATATTCCCCGTACTGTTTTCCAGGAATCCGGCAAACATGACCAGCACACCCTGCCCGGCAATAATCGCAATCCGGTAAAAGGTACTCCGGATACCGACAAAGAAAGCCTGTTCGTGCGAATCGAGGGCCAGCATATAAAAACCGTCCGCCGCAATATCATGCGTGGCGGAACTGAAAGCCAGCAACCAGAAAACCGCCAATGAAGCCTGGAAAAAGAATGTCGTCGGGATCGTAAACGCAACCCCGGCAAGCCCTGCCCCGATCAATAGCTGCATGGTGACCACCCACCAGCGTTTGGTCTTCAGCAAATCCACGAAAGGGCTCCAAAAAGGCTTGATCACCCAGGGCAGGTTCAGCCAGCTCGTATAAAGGGCGATATCGGTATTTGAAACTCCCAGGCGCTTATACATCAGGACAGACACGATCATCACCGCGACATAAGGTATTCCCTGCGCAAAATACAGGGAAGGGACCCAGAACCAGGGAGACCGTACAGATGGCTTATCAGACATAGGCTTATGTGGCATCATGCTTCTTCTCTTATTTTACGGATGAGCTCGTTCTTCTCATCCTCCGTAATACTTACCTCTTCCCAGACCTTTTCGAGGTCTGCAAATGTCACTTTCTTAAAGTCCTTTTCCAAAGGGACGACAAACAGGCCGGCCATCTCGACCGTCGCCGGACTGATGAGGATATTGGCATCTCCCTCGGCATAATAGCAGGAAGGACGCAATTCCCGCCGGGGGAAGATACAGGTTATCCAAACCTCCTCCTCCTTCCAGACCGCCACATTCATCATCGGCTCGTAATCCTCCGGCCCCATCGGCATCCTGTCGTATAATAACCCGAAAGCGGCCACCGCCTCACTTCTATCTCCCGACACCAGGATAAAACAGACCGGAAGGAGGCCGACAGAAGCATAGAGACTCGTCCGTCCCCTTTCCCAAACGGCCCGTTTCCGGAAGTTTAGCCAATTTCTCACAACCGGAAATTCCTCTTTCCTTCCAGCCTGGAAATGCATGTGGTCCGGAGCCGAAGCACCGCATTTAGGGCCATTATAGAACAAGGCATAGCCGGATAAATCCGAAACGATGTCCAGCAGATCCCCGTAATAAGGTTTTATCTGTTGCCTTTCATGCCAACGCAGAGGCACGGTCAGATGGTCTTTGAAAATAGGGTATGGATTAACCAGTATTTCAAACGCGTCATTATATGTCACTCCTTTTTGTTCTTCCGGCCGATGGCAGAAAAAACAGGGACGCGCCTGCAAGGATGCCTTGTCGATCTTAGCGGCGGAAGAACGAATCCGTTCCGGATTAAACTGAAGAACCGTTGTCCTGTAATCCTCCTGGAAATAGCGCGTCTGCACATTGGCCAAAGAAGCATAATTCTCCCTTGCCAGTTTCCAATCCTGCTTTTGGCAGAGAAGAAGAAAGTCTATTTGTTGTTCCAAATCATTCATAAAGTTCGTGTTTTCACGGTTGCCCGCAACTTTTCCCGCAACACAAATGTAGTGAAAAAAAACAGGTCGCATACTTTTATCCGGTTAATAAGAAAGAATTATCGAATCGCACCTTCAAAATCAGCACGAAAGAGCTTGTCCATAAGTTGTCCGTTTCACGACGGATGACCATCCGTTTCACGACGGATGACCATCCGTTTCACGACGGATGACCATCCGTTTCACGACGGATGACCATCCGTTTCACGACGGATGACCATCCGTTTCACGACGGATGACCATCCGTTTCACGACGGAT